>CAYQZG010000014.1:0-35668 GCA_964421785.1 uncultured Anaerolineales bacterium | reverse complement strand
GTGGGCGTCGCCCTCCTGACCAAGACCACAGCCTACGTGGTGACAGTCGTGGCTCTGGCGGCGGTCGCCATCCGCTGGCATCGCGAAGATAAGACGCGACGCTGGGCAGTAGGGCAGCTGGTATGGATTTTTGCCCCGGCACTGCTCGTGTCGGCACCCTGGTTCATCCGTAACGGACTGACCTATGGCTGGAGCGACCCTCTGGGGCTGGTGCGCCACAAGGCCGTCGTCCAGGGCCAGCCTCGCTCCTCGGAGTGGTTAGCCATCTACGGTTGGGGAGGTCTGCTCAGCCGTATGGTCCGCACGACGTTCCAGAGCTTCTGGGGCCAGTTCGGTTGGATGGCCGTGCCGCTACCCCCACGTATCTATCAAGGACTGATCCTGCTCTCGATCCTCCTGATCGCCGGCTTTCTCGCTCGGCTGATCCGCTGTCGTCTCACCTCTCCAAAGCGGCTTCCGCCAAGTTGGAACACCCAGGAAAGCTCCCGCCCGAGTGACCGCGTCGACCCAGGATCTCCCCCCCGCTGGGGGGGAGTAAGGGGGGATGACCGTGTCATCCCTCGCTGTCTCCTTCTCACCCTGTCGGCCTTGCTCACCTTCTCCGCCTTCGTGTGGTATAACCTGACCTTCGTCCAGCATCAGGGGCGATATCTCTTCCCGGCCCTTATCCCTTTGGCGACGGCGGCCGCATTGGGGCTGGAGACACTGACCAACGTCGCGCCAAGACAGCTTCGTCCCTGGATCTTGATCGCCTTTTTCGCCATTCTGGCGGCATTCGACGGATACTGCCTTTTCAGGATCATCCTGCCAAATCTGTGAGGTGCACAATGACCACTATCGAACCGGGTCTGACGGGGGAAGTACGGAGGGTGGTGACGGAGGAGGACACCGCCGAGCGCTGGGGCAGCGGCCTAGTGCCCGTCTTCGGCACGCCCTCGCTGGTGGGACTCATGGAGAACGCAGCGGTCGAGACGTTGAAGGGACATCTCCCTCCGGGGCAGACGTCAGTAGGTGGGCGGATAGACGTGCGCCATCTGGCCCCGACGCCGGTGGGCATGCACGTCTATGCCCGCGCCGAGCTGTTGGAGATCGAGGGGCGTCGGCTGACGTTCCACATCGAGGCCTGGGACGACGTTGAGCGGATCGGTGAGGCCACGCACGAGCGGTTCATCATCGAACAGGAACCATTCGTCGCTAAGGCGGAATCTAAGGGCCACTGACGTACCAGTATCGTTCCGCTGTCACCCCTTCCCCGGTCCGCTCGGCAAAGGCGCGCACCGATGCTGCCAGATCTTGCTTGTCGTCCCAGAAGGTGCTGACCTGCGAGCGGTAGCGGGCGATGGCCGCTATCTTGGCCTCCAGTGCCTCCGGGGACAGGGGCACCAACTCCGCCCTCCACTGCCAGCATCCCAAGGCAGCCTTCACACGCTCCGAATCTTCGGCGTAGGGGAAATCCTCGTAGTAGGTTAGATCTCGCCCACACCCCTCAGCCGCCCTCCGCACGATACGGTGATCGACGTGCCTCCCGACAGCCAACGGTACGTAGAGCGTGCCGCCTCGGCGACTGGGCGAAATCGCCGTAAGCGGAGCGGCGCGACCCGGGTGCCTAGGCGAAATCGCCCTAAGCGAAGCGACCGCAGCGGCGCGACCCGGCATCAGCGGCAGGGCCATCATACGCCCCGTCAGCTCCCGGATCAGGTCGTCCTCCGTAGGATGTATGCGGCCCCAAAGCGCCTCCTCGCTGGCATAGGCATAGTGGCCATCGGGTGTCCTCCGATAGATGCAGTCCTTGTAGCGCCAGTGCACTGCCTCCACACCGAGAAGGGACATGGCCTCCCGATCCTCTGCTTGCCGCTCTCTAGCCGCCGTAAGCGCAGCGACGCCTGGCTGATCCCACCGTGCGTGCAGTTCTTGAGCAAATGGAGAAAGCGAGGCGCCGGGTTCGGGAGCAGTGGCGAAGACTGTCACCACCGCCACGGACTCCCCTGCCTGCGCCTGCTGCCAGATGCGACCGCCACAGGAGAGGACGGCGTCGTCCAGGTGCGGGGAGATATAGATGTGAGTGTATCTATCCATGCAGGGCATAGAACGGAGATCGTACCACGCCTGAGGGGAGTTGCCAACACGAACGTCCCCTCCCCGCTTTCGCGCACGAATTCGCCACCCCACCTGCACATTGGCCACTCGCTTCGAGCCTGGTATAATAGCGAGCGTACATTGAACCCGTGCTATGCTCGGGGTGGAATGGGCAAGGCGGCTAGCGCCTGGGTGACCGCGCCGACCCACGCGTTCTTCGTAAGCGCAGCGACAGGAGCGCCGTAGCGCAGTGACAGGAGCGCCGTCGTCCCGACGGCAGAGAAGCAAAACGACATCCGCCCGACACCCGCCGTAAGACGTTCAAACGGGAGTAAGCGCAGCGACATGATAACCATTCAAGCCAAGCTGTTTGCCACCCTTCGTCGCCACTTCCCAGAGCTGGACATCGGAGAGGCGATGCCCATCGAGCTGCCAGAGGGCGCGACGGTCGGGCAACTGCTGGAGAAGCTGGACCTGCCAGATGGGCATGTCAAGATCATCTTCGTCAACGGCATCATCGAGAAAGAGGGACACACGTTGAGCGACAGCGATGAGGTCGGCCTCTTCCCGCCCGTAGGAGGGGGATAGCACGCTGATGGACCAGGTCATGCGTCCCTCAGACAAGATCTCCGGGTGACTGTGTCGAACCATAGCCCCAGGATGCAGCGCGTCACCTTCCAGGCGGCCGGTGGTGACCCGACCTTGAGAGGTGTCCTTCACCTTCCGGAAGAGGGCTCAGGCCCCTTTCCGACCGCCATTGTCTGTCACCCACACACGTTGATGGGCGGCAATATGGGCAACGGCATTGTCGTCAGCCTCTGTCTCGAATTGGCGGTCGCCGGCTGGGCAGCGCTCCGCTTCAACTTCCGCGGTGCGGGAAGCAGCGAGGGCAACTTCGACGGAGGCGTTGGAGAGATGGATGACATGAAAGGAGCTGCGGATTTCCTCTTCGTCCATACAGAGGTAGACCCCGGCGAGCTCGCCGTGATAGGATACTCTTTTGGCGCCGGGGTGGCGCTACACCACGCCGCTCGCGACCAGCGCCTGCACCGCATGGTCGGTATCGCACTGGTCGAACAGCACTACGAGGACCCCTTCTTGGACAGCGAGCAGCGCCCCAAGCTCTTCGTCGCCGGCGAGGATGATCCGTGGGCGCCCGTCGAAGCGCTCCGGGGGTACGTCGAGCGTCTCGAGCCCCCCAAGAAGCTGCACGTCGTTCGCGGCGCCGGCCACCTTTTCTCTGAGCACGTGACCGAGTTGACGGACGTGATTGTCGATTGGCTAACGGGATGAAGGGAAACAAGACGCATCCATTCCGGAAGTGGACGCCACTCCTTCTCATGCTGGTGAGGGGCTTGCTGCTTCTTGGGCTGTTCTCACTCGGGGCCTGTTCCCTCCCCCACGAGAAATGGATCAGCGAAGATGCTGCAGAATGACAACGATCTGAGGAGACGAGCCGGGCGGGCCGCGGAGCGCCTGTTGGCCACCCTGCTGATCCTGATCCTCATCGCCTGTCGGAGCGCCAAGCCAGACAGGGTCGAGCCTGCCACGCCGAGCCCAACGAGCCACCCTCCCACCCGCGCGACAGCGAGCCCGGCGCCCACGAGCACGATGCCCAAGCCAAGCCCAACCGCCACCTCATCGTCAAAGCCTTCACCCACAGCCACACCGGCCGACACGCCGACGATACCTCCCAGTGGGTTACCCCACGATCAAGCGCTCAGGCCGGCATTCCGATCAGACGACGATCAGTTCCCCAATGCGACCCGCTACCAGCTGGAGCTGACGCTGGACCTTGAAGAAGCGACCCTCTTCGGTCGCCAGCAGATAAGCTATACCAACACTGAGACCGTTCCGCTGGACGCTCTCTACCTGCGCCTCTTTCCCAACACGCCAGGCTACCGCGGCGAAGGTGCCCAGGTCGATCCGATGACGACGAGCAATATGACACTCGACGGTGAACGGATCGAGCCGGTGAGGGAACTCCAGGGTTCAGCGCTGCGGCTACCTCTCGATCCGCCCCTGGCCCCCGGCGCCCACGCCAGCCTGGCGTTCGACTTCAGGTTGCTGCTGCCAAACGACGGCCAGCCCGTGGATAGCCAAGAGCCCTCAGAAGGGTACAGGCAGCTGGGCATCTACGAAGGTGTCGTCGCGCTGGCCAACGCTTTTCCGATGATTCCAGTCTATGACGACGAGGGATGGAACGTCGAGCTGGCTCCCTCCTACGGGGATGCGGTCTTCTCGGATGCGGCGTTCTTCGAGGTGAGCATCACCGCTCCGCCGACGATGACCCTCGCTGCCTCCGGCACCTGCACCGTGACCGACGCAGTGATAGAGAAGCAGGCTGCAGGGACAACCTGGGCGTGCGTCGCGGCCCCTATGCGAGACTTCAGCGCCGTCTTGAAAGAGGACTACCGATTAGAGAGCCGCGACGTGAAAGGGATCGCCGTCAACAGCGTCTTCTACGCCGGACACGATGAAGGGGGAAAAGCAGCACTGGACTACGCCAGCCGAGCGGTGCATCTTTTCGATGCTCGTATCGGACCGTATCCCTTCACCGAGCTGGATGTGGTGGAGACCCCCACGCTGGCCGGTGGGATCGAGTACCCTGGGCTGGTGGTGATCAACCAATCCTACTACGCGTCCTCCGAGGGCGTGGGTGGTCGGATGGAGTGGGTCGTGGTACACGAGGTCCTTCACCAGTGGTGGTACAGCCTGGTCGGCAACGATCAGGTGGACGAGCCCTGGCTCGACGAGGCTCTGGTACAGTATTGCACCCTGCTCTACTACGAGGATCAATACGGACAAGATGTGGCTGAGAGGCTGCTGGAGAGCCTCTTCCGGGAGCCCTATCAGGAGCTGCAGGAGACAGGCCGCGACCAGCAGGTGGGCCTTCCCGTCGCCGACTACAGCAGACGCAACTACGCCCCCGTGGTCTACCAGAAAGGCCCTCTCTACTTCCACGATCTGCGTCAACAGGTGGGCTCAGAGACGTTCTGGGAGATCCTTAAGACCTACTTCCAGAACAACCGCTATGCCGTCGCACGGCCCGAGGATTGGCTGATGGCCGTGGAGACAGTCACCGGCAGCGAGCATCGTGCACTCTACGACGCGTGGATCCAAGACACAAGAAACTAGAGCCATCCATGCCTGACACCGATCACCTCCCCCGCGCCTTCTCCCCTCCCCCGCGGGGGGAGGGTCAGGGTGGCGGCTCCCTCCCGACCGTTCCCCTCAATATCGCCCACCGCGGCGCCAGCAGGATTGCTCCTGAGAACACACTGGCTGCGTTTGAGAAGGCCCTGGAGATCGGGGCCGACGGTATCGAGCTCGACGTTCGGCTCTGCGCGGACGGCGTGCCCGTGGTGATTCACGACGCCACCGTGGACGCCACCACGAACGGCACCGGTCGGGTGGACGCTATGAAGCTAGCCCAGTTGAAGCGACTCGACACGGGGTCATCCTTCGACCCAGCCTTTGCCGGCGAGCGCATCCCCACCTTGGCGGAGGTCTTGGAGGCCTTGGGACATAAGCTGCTGCTCAACATCGAGCTCAAAGGAAGAGGGCTGACCAATCGTGGCCTGGAGCGAGCAGTCGTTGATCTCATAGAGCAGCACGCGTTGGAGGAGCACGTGCTGCTCTCCTCATTTAGCCCACTCGCCCTGCGCCGAGTCCAGCAGATCGCCCCTCGCATCCCCACGGGCCTGATCCATACTCGTCCTGCATGGCCATGCTTCGCCTGGCTGCCATCGCTTCGCCTGGCCAGCCTGATCATACCGAGGCCCAACGCAGCCCTTCATCCACGCCACACGCTCTTGGATGAACGATATGTTGGCCGGGCACGGGCGCGCAACGTCCGTATCCACGTCTGGACCGTCGACCAGCCCACGGAGATGCGCCGCCTTATCACCCTGGGGGTGGACGGGATCATCACCAACGTACCGGACGTGCTCCGACATGTCCTAGATAACGCGTGAGGAACAGACCCAGTTCCCGGCATAATTCCGGCGTCTGGTTCGACCGCGCTCACCACAAGCGGAAGACGAAGCGCACAGCATTCTGTGACCATGCAACCATCCAACTCCCAAGAAGGCACCAGCCTAACCGAGATCCTGCATCCTCCTGACTACCGGCCGCGCGCGCTCCACGTCGTCCTGGTCGTGACCGAGCTGCTGGGTCGGGTGTCCCCCATCATGCTGACGCCAGCGTGGTTGGCCTTGGCCGTCATCGCCTGTTGGCCTTGGGACGGTCTTCGTATCTACGCATTTGGTTTGGCCCTATCATTCACACTCCTCGATGGTCTCGGGCTGGCGCTCCTGCCCCACCTGGGGCGCTCCTTCGGCCCCGTTGTGCCTCCGTTGCTGGCACTGACTCTCCTCCGCACAGGGATCACCGTCGCAGGGGGGCTGCTCTGGGGTACGCCGCTCACTCTGACAGCGGTCGCCGGCGTCCAGTTAGCTATCGCCGCCGTCTCTCTCTATGCGACCTGGATCGAGCCATTCCGCGTCCGGGTCACGCAAGCCGAGCTGCGCTCCCCCAAGCTCGTACGCCGAAAACGCAGCGAACCGCCGATTCGCCTGCTCCACATCAGCGACCTGCACGTGGAACGCATCACATCGCGGGAACGCAAGCTCCTCGATCTGGTCGAGGAGCTCAAGCCCGATGTGATTGTCCTGACCGGCGACTATCTCAACCTCTCAAGCGTCCGCGATCCAGAGGCACAGGCCGAGGTTCGCAGCCTGTTGAACCAGCTGTGCGAGCGCTCCTCCAGCGATGACCACGCCGATCCCCCCATCTACGCCATCACCGGCAGCCCGCCGGTGGATCTCAAGAGCGTGGTGCCGCGAATCTTCGATGGGCTCGACATCACGTGGCTGTTGGACGAGGTGGCGAACGTGGAGATCAAAGGCCAGAGAATCTGCCTGGCCGGGCTGCGCTGCACCGGCGAGCGCTCGCAGGATGTCCCTCGCCTGCGACACCTTCTATCCGAAGTCCGCGACGACCCGTTTACCCTGCTTCTCTATCACTCGCCCGACTTAATGCCGGAGGCGGTCGAGCTGGGCGTAGATCTCTACCTCTGCGGCCATACGCACGGCGGGCAACTACGCCTTCCGCTCTTCGGAGCGCTGATCACCAGTTCGGCGTTCTGGAAGCGCTACGAGATGGGACGGTATGACGAGCAAGGGACCACCCTCTACGTCAGCCGAGGGCTGGGGATGGAAGGCCTGGGCGCCCCTCGCGCCCGCTTCCTTTCGCCCCCGGAAATTATCCTCTGGACCTTGTCTGCTGACTAAGGTCCGCGCCAGTTGGAACCCTCAACCGATGGATCTCCTGAAAGAAGCCCGCGAGCCCGTCCCCGGGTCACGGGTGGGCACCACTTGGGCGGTCACCGCCTAGTCGCCCCGAAACAGGGCTCAGAGCACCCTTTTTTCAGTAGAGCCAACCGGTGGGTTGGTAAGCCGGTTCCTCATACGCGTCCTCGCCGATTCGCTCCATCGCTGGCTCGCCGTCGACAGCTTTTGGGAGGCGATAGATGGCAATTTGATAGGTTTTGGGAGCATGCTTGTGGTATAATCCCGTCGAATTGACCGTCGGAGACCTCAGTCGTCCGGCGGTCTTGACGTGTGGGGAATAGGACGCCAATACGGGTGATCGCGTTGACCCACGGCGTCCTGAGTTCGTCGAAGGAAAGCGAATGATGAAACGACATTCTCGGCTTGCAGGATTTTACCGCAAGACGCTGAACGAGCGTGCTGCGATCGTCTCTCAATGGGCGAATCTGACTGAGGAAGAGTCTAAGACCCTGCGAGGCATGATGGATCTCGATCGGGAACACGCAGTCGAGAGTCGCCAAGCCCGCCCCCGGGCCGCTTCCCTTTTCAGTCGGATGATCGAGAACGTGGTTGGACTCCACGCGCTGCCGCTGGGCATTGCGGTCAACTTTTTGGTCAACAATCGCGATGTACTGGTACCGATGGTCATCGAGGAACCGTCCGTCGTGGCGGGCGCCTCCTTCGCCGCGAAGCTGGCCCGTGCCGGAGGTGGCTTCGAGGCCATCACCACGCCTCCGGAGATGATCGGTCAGATCCAGGTGCTTGACATCGCCGATCCCTATGCAGCGCGCTTCGATATCTTAGCTGCACGTGAGATGTTGCTGGCCCGAGCCAATGAGACCGATCCGGTTTTGACGGAACTGGGCGGCGGAGCACGAGACCTGGAAGCCCGGGTCATCGAAGCGTCGCCCGTCGGGCCGATGGTGATCGTCCACTTGATCTTTGACTGTCGCGACGCCATGGGCGCCAACGCCGTCAACACCGCCTGTGAAGCGCTCGCCCCTCATATCGAGCGTGTCACCGGTGGGCGTGTTTTGCTGCGGATCCTCTCCAATCTGGCCGACCGACGGCTGGCACGGGCCCGCTGCACGGTGCCGGCCGAGGCGCTGGCTTTTGTAGGCTCCGCGACAGAATCATTTTCCGGACAGGAGGTGGTGCAGGGTATCGTGGAGGCTGCCGCGTTCGCCGCTGCCGACCCCTACCGGGCCGCCACGCATAACAAAGGCATCATGAATGGCGTGGACGCCGTCGTCCTCGCCACCGGCAACGACTGGCGCGCGATTGAGGCCGGAGCCCACGCCTACGCCGCCCGCGGCGGTCGGTACACCAGCCTGAGCAGTTGGACGCGAGACACCAACGGCGATCTGGTTGGCACGCTTGAGATGCCGCTGGCCGTGGGCACGGTGGGCGGCGCGACGCGGGTACATCCCACCGCTCAAGTAGCGCTCAAGATCCTGGGAGTAGAGAGAGCCCAAGAACTGGCGAAGATCATCGCTGCCGTCGGATTGGCACAGAACCTAGCCGCACTGCGGGCCTTGGCAACCGAGGGCATTCAGAAAGGTCATATGCAACTTCACGCCCGTCAGGTAGCCATCGCCGCCGGGGCCAACGACGCAGAGATCGAACACGTGGCCAGCGCAATGGTCAGCCAGGGCACCATTCGCCCCGACCAGGCCCAGATGATCCTGGCTCAACTGCGCGAGCCATCGGCGAGTGCGTCCTGAGGCATGACCCAAAAGTCCCATTGCAGCTTATCAGACGCCTATGCTACACTTGTGACACGAGCCAGCACCACCTATTTGCGACCTGCGCCAGATCTGCAAGAGCAAGTCGCACCTAGCGTGACACACCATCTACGATGACGCCGCACCAAGGACTGAACGACGATATGATGAAGGATACTCCCGGAGCGACGCTTAAGCCCGATCGGGACGTGGGCATCGTCGGCTACGGCGCCTACGTGCCCCGCTATCGACTGCCGGCAACCGAGATCGCTCGCATATGGATGGAGGGCAAGGGAGCAACTCCCATCAAGGAGAAGTCGGTTCCGGGGCCGGACGAGGACGTGATCACTATGTCCCTCGAGGCTGCCCGCAACACCATGGCTCGGGCCAACGACGTAGATCCTATGGAGATCCGCGCTGTGTGGGTCGGCAGCGAGTCTCACCCCTACGCCGTCAAGCCCACCTCGACCATCGTGGCTGAGGCGATCGGCAGCACACCCTATACGCAGGCCGGTGACTGGGAGTTCGCCTGCAAGGCGGGCACAGAGGCGATCCAGGCGGCGATTGGATTCGTGGGCTCGAAGATGGCACGCTATGCCCTTGCTATCGGCTCGGACACGGCACAGGCTCAACCCTCGGACGCGCTGGAGTACACGGCCGCCGCCGGAAGCGCAGCCTTCCTCATCGGGCCGGCGGACGAAGCGCTGGCGGTCTTCGAGGGATCCCTCTCCTACACCACCGACACTCCCGACTTCTGGAGGCGCGCTTATCAGCGCTACCCATCCCACGGAGGACGCTTCACCGGGCAGCCTGCCTACTTCACTCACATCGCAGGTGCCGTCGAGCAGTTGATGATGCAGCTAGGTACAGAGCCGGAGGACTACGGCCACGCCGTCTTCCATCAGCCTAACGTCAAGTTCCCCATCAAGATGGCGAAAAAGCTCGGCTTCACCATGGAGCAAATCAAGGAGGGCCTCCTGGTCAACGAGATTGGAAATGCCTACGCTGGCTCCTCCCCCATGGGATTGACCGCGATCCTGGACGTCGCGGAGCCCGGCGATCGCGTGTTGCTGGCCAGCTACGGTTCCGGTGCGGGCTCGGACGCGATATCGCTACAGGTGACCGAGGCGATTCTTGACCGTCGGCACCGAGCACCTATGACGCGTGACTACATCGCGCGCCGCGTCCAGGTTGACTACGGAACCTACGTGCGTTACAGCAAAAAGTTGCTCAAGTAGTCGGGCAGCGAGCAGAATTCGCCTCGCCCGACCCATATGACAGCAGACAGAGAAGCTAAGTAGATGAGAAACGTCGCCATTGTAGGAGTTGGTCAAACTGAAGTCGGAGAGCACTGGGAGACCAGCCTGCGCCACCTGGCGCTGGGAGCGATCCAGGCAGCTATGGCGGACGCTGGCATGATGAATGCCGACGCACTCTACGTCGGCAATATGCTGTCCGGCGAGCTGGAGGGACAGGAGCATCTTGGAGCGTTGGTCGCCGACTTCGCCGGACTGCGAGGCATTGAGGCATTGAAGATCGAGGCAGCCTGTGCGTCTGGCGCTGCGGCGCTGCGTATGGGATACATCGCCGTCGCCGGCGGGCTGGCCGACATCGTCATCGTGGTTGGCGTGGAGAAGATGACCGATACGCTTAGCCCCGATACGACGGCGGCCCTGGCCATGGCCGCCGATGCCGACTACGAGGCCGCGCAAGGCGCCTCGTTCGTCACGCTCAACGCGCTGTTGATGCGGCGCTACTTGCACGACTATGGCTACAGTCACCAGGATTTCGCCCCCTTCGCCGTCAACGCCCACCGCAACGCGGTCAACAACCCTTACGCGATGTTCCGCTTCCCGGTGACCGCCGATAAGTTCGTGAAAGCACGTATGGTCTCCGACCCCATCAACTTGCTGGACAGCTCACCTATCTGTGATGGTGCAGCAGCAGTTGTCTTGACGACTGAGGATCGAGCCCACACCAATTCGATGGCGCCGGTGTGGATCGCGGCATCAAGCGTGGGTACTGACACTATTGCGATCCACGATCGACGGGATCCCCTGGTGCTCGAAGGAGCGAAGCTTTCAACCTACCGCGCCTACGAGCAGGCCGGCGTCGGCCCCGCGAACATCGATCTCTTCGAGCTGCACGATGCCTTCAGCATTATGGCAGCGTTAAGTCTGGAGGCAGCCGGATTTGCGGAGAAGGGCAGAGGGCTGCAGTTGGCTATGGAAGGCCAGATTGGCATTGAAGGACGCATTCCGATAACCACCATGGGCGGGCTGAAAGCCCGCGGTCATCCCGTTGGAGCCACCGGCGTCTATCAGGTCGTCGAGGTGGTGGAGCAGCTACGCGGCTTGGCCGGAAAGAACCAGGTGGCAGGAGCACGGCTGGGGATGGCGCAGAGCATCGGCGGCAGTGGCGCGACGGTCATCACACACATTTTGCAGCGCGGCAGAATAGCAGACTAGGCTCCAGAGACTGGAGATCCGTGACTTTCGGAGGAAGCGCAGCGACTATTTCGTCACCTTTGTGATAGGTTTGAGGAGGATCAAATGAACAGCATTCCGAAGAACTGGAGATTACAGCAACAGCGCTATCGATTGGTTGGAGAGATCTGCGAGAGGTGCGGGGCCAGGATCTTCCCACCCCGCGATGTTTGTCCCGAATGTGAGACGGTAGAACAGCGAGAGGTCGCTTTCAGTGGCCGCGGCGAGGTCTACTCCTACAGCACAGTCTATCACGCACCACGAGACTTCGAGGAGTTCGTGCCTTACACCGTGGCGTTGGTGCAGCTCGAGGAGGGCCCAATGGTCACCGCTCAGCTCACCGACGTGGACACCGATCAGATAGAGGTCGGCATGCCTGTGGAGATGGTGACCCGTCGCGTACAGAGCAGCGGCGAAGAAGGCGCCATTATCTACGGCTACAAGTTCCGGCCGACGATCCAGCCTGCATCGGCCTAGGACGATGGCGCAAGTCCTTCCCCACGTGCACGCTCGCCAGGGATCGTGGTTTCGGTCTTCAGCGGCGAAACGGAGGCACGCCGTGGGCAGGTCTGATCCGAACCATCACCAGGTTTCGTGCCTCTCGTGAGTAAGGAGCGTGGACAATGCTGGTCCGCATGGAGGAAGCGCAGTGGCTTCATTGGCTGGGCCACGACACTTTTCGCATCGACGGCCCGCAGACGATCTATTTCGACCCCTACGAACTAAGCGAGGGGAATCCCAAGGCAGACGTGATCTTCATCTCCCACGATCACCATGATCACTGCTCACCAGAGGACGTGGTCAAGATAGCGGGTGAAGATACGCTTATCGTGACCATCGCCTCAGCAGCCGAGAAGCTGACGGGTGATATCAAAATCGTGGAGCCTGGCGACACAATCCAAGTCCGCGGCATCCACGTCGAGGCCGTGCCCGCCTACAACGTGAACAAGTTTCGCAGCCCCGGCATCCCTTTTCATCCCAAGGACGCAGGCCATGTGGGCTTCGTCGTCACACTGGCAGGGAAACGGATCTATCACGCAGGTGACACAGACTACATCCCAGAGATGACGGATCTGAAGGAGATCGACATCGCACTGTTGCCCGTGAGTGGCGTCTATGTGATGACCGCCGAGGAGGCCGTGCAAGCAGCCGAGGCCATCCAGCCGGCCCTTGCCATCCCCATGCACATTGGGAGAGGGATCGGCTCACGAGATGCCGCTCAGGTCTTCAAAGACAAAGCACCAGTAGACGTCACCATCCTGGATATGGAGTGAGCCCGGCCTGCTTCCCAGGCCCAAAAACCAGAGGCGGGGCGATTCGTCCCCGGCGCTCCATCCGGGATCGACGCCATCACCATCCCCAAGGGGTCAAGGCAAACATTGCCCGTAAACGTTACCCCGTCTCCCCCAAGCGCCGGAGAGGCCGCTGTCACGTAGGCCTCGGACGCTACTAGATATGTCATCACAGAGATCATCCTCCTCTCACGTCGCCCGTTCCGCCGCCCTGGTAGCGGCGCTCTTCGCTGGGGATAAGGTCCTGGGGCTAGCACGCGACGTCGTCATCGGCCGGACCTTTGGCGCCTCCGCCCAACTCGACGCCTACTACGCCGCCTTTGAGCTTCCCGACGGCCTGTTTACCATCCTCGCCGGGAGCGCAATGGCGACGACTCTCATCCCCATCCTCTCAGCCCGCATCGCGCGCAACGAGCACGAGGAAGCCTGGCGCCTGGTCTCCGCAGTGGTCAACCTGGCGCTGCTGATCGTCGCGGCTGTAGGCGTGATAGCGGCCATCTTTGCCCCACACGTGATCCGGGCCGTCGCCCCTGGCTTCGATGCGGAGCAGATCGCGCTGGGCGCGAAGCTGATGCGCCTGGTGCTGATCCAGACGCTACTGTTCACCATCAGCGGCATCCTGGTAGGCGTCCTACGAGCCTACCAGCACTTTCTACTCCCCGCCCTGGCGCCCGTCTGTTACACGCTGGGCCGCATCGCGGGCACGCTCGGGCTGGCCCCTCGCTGGGGCATTTTTGGGCTGGCCTGGGGAGGCGTGGGGGGCGCCGTGATCTACTTCCTAATTCTGGTACCCGGACTGGTCCGGTTCCGTGCCCGCTGGTGGCCCACCCTGACCCATCCCGATATGCGAGCCTTGCTGAAGCTGATAGGGCCGCGTATGCTGGGCCTGGGAGCCACCTACCTGAACTTCGTTCTGCCTACTTTCCTCGGCTCACGGCTTTCTGCAGGCGCGATCTCGGCCTACGAATACGGCTGGCGGCTGATGCAATTCCCCGAGACGATCATCGGCACGGCGCTGGGCATCACCGTCTTTCCCACCCTGGCGGAACTGGCGAACCGCGATGATCGAGCCGGGCTGCGCCGCACCGCATCCTGGGCGCTGCGGCTGGTGCTAGCGCTTGCCGTGCCGGCGGCCGTGGGGCTGCTGGTCCTCGGCCGGCCTCTGACGGTGCTCCTCTTCCAACGGGGAGCCTTCGACGCAGCCACCACCGACCGGGTCTTCCTGGCGCTACAATTCTTCGCGCTCGGACTGATTTTCCACAGTGGGTTGGAGGTGACCGGCCGCCTGTTCTACGCCCAGAAGGACATGTGGACACCACTATGGGCGGCATTGGCGGGGCTGGCGACAAACACAGCGGTGGGCTGGCTACTGCTCCCCTCATTGGCCCAGGGCTCCATCGCGCTCTCCAACTCCCTGGGCGTGGGACTCCAAGTGTGTCTGCTTCTCCTGGTGGCCTGGCGGCGGCTGAGGGGCATCGAAGCCCGGGCCTTGCTTAAGTCCCTGGGCCGGACACTCGCCGCGTCAGCCTTGATGGCGGCCGCCATCGTCGGCTTCCGGACCGTGGTAGCACCCGATCTTGGCCCGCGTCTTATCGGCGTCGGAGGAGTGGCGACAGGAGCTGCAACCTATCTGCTGGCAGCCGTGTTGTTAGGCAGCGAGGAGATCGTCCAGCTCCCCATGCTCCTCTTGAAGCGGGATGAAGGGCTCGACGTGACCATCGGTGGGACAACGAATGGAGAACCAACGGGCGAATGAGGTCTTAAAGTGCGGTATAGGGGCGCTCACAGAATGATTCCTGGCCTGTCTGGCATTACCGTGCAGACTTCGGACGTCTCTTGGCGGGAAATGAGGTCGTGGTATTATCCCCCCACGTTTGCCAGGGCCTCTAGCGCTGGCGGCCATCCTTCGTGGTAGCGCAGCGCTCTCTTGAAGTCAGACCGCGCCCCGTCAGCGTTCCCCTGCGCCAAGCGGGCCATCCCCCGCCAATAGTAAGACTCCTCCAGATTGTCCGCCGTCGCCAGGGTGGCGTCGGCCAAGACGATCACGTCGTCGTATCGACCGGCCTCGTAGTAACTCTCGTAGGGGCCAAACTGATACCACAACATGCGGTAATGAAGCTCCAGCTGCCGCGCCTTGTCGTAGGCTGCGGCCGCCTCCTGATGGCGTCCTAGTGAGTTGAGGCTGGAACCGACGTTGAACCAGGAGAAGGCGACCCAATCGGCACAATCGGCGTAAGCCACACAGCCGCCGGGCTGGACCGCGGCCTCGCTCCGGGCCACCTCCAGCGCTCGCTCGTACATCGCCGCGTCCTCCAGATCGGGGCCGAGAATCGCGGCCAGCGCATCCCACCTCTCGGGTGTGTAGACCACCAGATAGAGCCGATTGAAGACGCGCCACAGCTCATCCAACTCTCGATAGCCAATCGGTACGTCGGGGCCGTGGAGCGAATCATAGGTCATGAAACGCTGCGCCGCGTCGTCATAGCCGATGATCAACCGGTAATGCCCCAGCTGGTCGCTAGCGTCGCGGACGTACCACGTCTCGACGATGACGGGGAAGCCGGCCCGCAACAATGCCTTGAGTCGCTCGAGGTCGCCGTTCACGCGCGTCACAGCCTCGAATCCCAGACCTCGCACGTAGGACTCCATCTCCCACGGGCTGACGTTCTTGTCGTCTGGATCGGGCTTCAGGACCGGGGCCGCGTCCTGCTGAGTGCGCTCACATCCCCAGTAGGAGAGCAACATAGTCAGCGTAGCGGGGCCGCAGTTGTTCCATCCCTGATGCTCGTGTCGCAAGCCCGTCAAGGTGACGCTGCCAAGAGGTGTTGGCGTCAGCGGAGGCGCCATCGTGGGTGTTTGCATCGGAGAGGGCGTGAGCGTCAGAGACGACAAGGTCGGCGTGCCGGTGGAAGGCGGACCTGTGATCGGCTCGGGCATAGGGGGGCTCGCGTCCTCCGCGTTCGCGATGGGCGGCCCACCGCCGTTGGGCTTGGGCGTCGGCGTCCAGTCGCCCGCCGGACGCTGCACAGGTGCCTGGGCGATATCGCCCGTCGACCCAGATACCGGTGTGGGGAGCGACTCCGGATGCGGACGACGACGCAGGTTCTGAAGCGGTCCTGGCAAGTAGTAGGCATAACGTCCAGGAAGCGCGCGGATCAGAGCCACGACGGCGAAGGAAACGATCAGCAGCGTCAACACCGCCAGCCCCATCGCCGCGATCGGAAAAGCGTAGCGCGATTTTAACATACGGGCGAGATTATAACAGGGACAAAGGGACAGACAAGCACGGAAGGACTCGATCCAGCGACAACGGTCGCAAGGTGACAAGATCTGATGATGAGCGCGCGCCGCTAGTTGACTTCTAAGCCATAATCTGTATACTGCATGGGCACCGTGTTCTGAAGGGTCAGGTTGCCCGCAGCTATCGGGCCGCGGGCTCGACGGTAGCACAAGCACAAGCGCAGCGGCATCCGCCCGACACCGCCGTAAGACGTTCAAACATTCAAACGTTCAAACGTTCAAACGTGAGTAAGCACAGCGACCTAGGGAAAAGGAGGCGGAAGGTGCTGAAGGCATTCAAGGAGTTTGCTCTACGCGGGAACGTGCTCGACCTAGCCATCGGGATCATCATCGGCGGGGCGTTCAGCAATATCGTTAATTCGTTCGTCAAAGACGTCCTTATGCCGCCCGTTGGCTTGCTGCTGGGCAACACAGATTTCTCGAATTTCTTCATCAATCTCTCGGGAGGGCGCTACGAGAGTCTGGCAGCGGCGCAGGAGGCCGGAGCAGCAACGATCAATTACGGGCTGTTCATCAACACCATCATCGATTTCATCATCATCGCTTTCGCCCTCTTTCTGATCGTCCGTCAGGTGAATCGACTACAGCGCGAGGAGGAGAAGCCGACGGAACCGACCACGAAAGAGTGCCCGTACTGCTTCACCGAGATTCCGATCAACGCCACGCGCTGCCCACACTGCACGTCTCAACTGGAGGCCTCGTAGCGCAGCGGCATCATAAGCGCAGCGGCATAAGGTGCTCGATCAGGAGGGAGATCAAAGCCCGGCTCCCCTTCACGGAAGCTAACCTGACTCGCTACGGTGGCTGCCTCGATCCATCGCGAGGCCCGGCCTTCCCACGGCCGTGAACGTCATCTCCGTGCCGAGATAGATGCGATCGCCGCGCACAGGTGCGGTCTTGTCCTCGCGCTCGGTGCGCACCTCAACCTGCCCAGGTGCCTGGGCAATATCGCCCGTCGACCCACCAGCCTCTCGGGCCATCACCTCCACTCTCTCGGTCATCGTCTCCTCGGCGTAACGGACGCTCTCCGCCAGTGTGGAGAAGTCGCGGATGCCATCGGGGAGGTGGAGACGAAACGTGTCCCCATCCAGCGGCTGGATGGTCACCCGAATCTGCTGGACCACGCTGCCTGTGACAGCCCCCACAGCGTTCGCTACCTCGGCGTGACGAGGAATGATGAGCTCAGTGCCAAGCTGATCAGCTACGCGAGGCATGTAGGCCTCGACCGGCGCGCCAATCGCCACCAGGGGCTGTCGAAGCCGCATCTCACAGCTTAAGTCTGAATCGGGCTTGTCGCCCAGCGCCCGCTCCAGCAGTGCCTCCGCTGACGGCTCCCGCTCCCAGTCCGGCAACATCCCCTCGTCGCCGAGCACCTTGGTCACCAAGGCCTTCGACACCCGATCTCCCACGCCATCGATGACGCGTTCACAGAACACCTCCGGGCTGAGCTCCGTCTGCTTTGCCAGTATGCGGGCTCCCACACGAGAAGCCTCGGCGTCCCAGAGATTCAGGCGTCCCAAGACGTGCAAAGCGTCCGTCGGCGTGAACGCGGAGCGCAGCACGATCTGACGGGCCTCCAGACTCCTGACCCATTGGCTGACAAGAGGCCCATCCTCAACCACCGAGGTCAAGAGTCGAGGGCCAGCCCGCAGGCTGTCAAGCAGAGAGCGCTTCTCGCTTGAGAGCTCCCGTGCGCTCGGGTGACTGCGCCGACCCGGTCGCTGAGCCACCAAGAACTGTCCGAGCCGCCCGCCACCCTTCTCCTGCTCCTGTATCGTCAGCTGGTCAAGCGCCACCGGGTGTTGACTCGCCAGCAGACAGAGTGGGATCACTCGCTCGGGACCGATAATCAAGCGAGATCCGTTCAAGCGCACGTGGCTGTCACCGCCCAGCCCCACAGTATGCACGTCAGCCGCCTCCACCATGGTTCGCCAGCCCCCGACATGCGCCCCGTGGGGATTGAGCCGGGGACGACCACCATCCAACACGGCGATGTCCGTGGTGGTGCCACCAACATCAACTGTCCACACGTCGTGCTGCCCCCCAAGGTGCCACGCTCCGACCACGCTGGCAGCCGGCCCCGAGAGAATCGTCTCAATCGGACGCTCCATCGCCCAGGCGGCGCGCACCAGGGATCCGTCCCCCTTCACCACCATCAAGGGAGCCGTAATCCCCATCCCGGTCAGCGTGCGACGGACGGCAGCGATCAGATCGTGGAGCAGAGGGATCAACTGGGCGTTGAGAGCCACCGTCGTCGCGCGCTTCACCGAGTCGAGCCGCGTGGTCAGCTCATGACCACAGGTGACGGGGAGATCGGTCAACGACTGCACCAGGCCCTTCACGCGCAACTCATGGGCCGGATTGTAGACGCCGAAAAAGCCCGAGATCGCGAATCCCTCAACGTCGTCCTTCCAGGCCAAGATCGTCTCTCGGGCCGCCTCCTCATCCAACGGCTCCACTTCCTCGCCCACGACGTTATGCCCGCCGTGCAGGTAGACCAAGCGCTCCGTCACCAGCTCTCGCTCCAGCCCGTATTGACGAACGAGCTCCTGGTCGTAGCCAATGAGCAACAACCCAATTGGCCGTCCCTGGCCCTCGACGATGGCATTCGTGGCCAGCGTCGTCGAGAGCGCCACAAGATGAATATCCTCCGGCCCCACCACGCCCTGTGGTGAGCCTGTCGGACCCACCTGACCCAGAACCGCCCTGACGGCCCGCTCGATGCCAATCGTCAGATCGTGGCGCGTGGTGAGCGCCTTCGCCCCGGCCAACACGCCCAGGCCCTCCAGGCGATCTCGCTCGTCGGGCCAATGGCTCGCCAACTTGTGGTCGACCAGTGCCGCATCCGTGTACGTGCCGCCAGTATCAATGCCCAAAACGACCTTCATGCCCCGGCCCCTCGCCACATCCTACTCCGCATTCGATTCTCCCGCGGTTTCGCAAAAATCACCCACCTGAGCGCCCTGCAAGGCCGCCATCATATCGTCGGCCGAGAGCGCCAACCCGGCGTCCGGACGGCCGGAGCTGATGACCACCTGCTCAAGCTCTAGTACCTTCTCATCGACAAAGGTGAGCACGCCGCCCTGTCGAAAACCCATCACGGAGACCGCCCCCACCGTGTACCCCGTGATCCGCTCCACCTCCTGCTTAGACGCCAAGTTCACTTTCCCGGCACCCACGGCCGCTCGAACCTTCTCCAGGCTGAGTCGCTCATCGCCGGGAACCACAACCAACACGTACCAACTCCCATCGCAGCGCACGAGCATGGCCTTGACAACCTGCGCCACCGGTATGCCCAGATCCTCCGCGACGCCATGCGCCGTGTACTGAACCTCCTCATGTTGATGAGCTTCGTAGGGTATTCCCTTACGCTCCAACAGCTCCATGGGCCGGGTCTTGGTCACCATACTATCCTCCTGTGCTCTTCACTTCCCGATCGCGAGCTACACCTCCTACACCATCCCCTCACCCTCTTCGACCGTACTATCTCATGAGGCTGGAGGTTCTTCCAGACGTCCAGGGATCCCCGGCAGCTCTAGGGCATCGACATAGCGCTCACTGAAGCCAGGCTCCAGGTCCAGATCTATCTGCTTTGCCATGGCTGCGATGTGCTTACCGCGTTCAAACTCCTCATCATCGAGGAACATCGCTGCTCCAAAGCCCGCCCCGTTGGCCGAGGTCTCGATGATGTCCAGATCCACGGGCGGGATCATCCCCAAGCCCACCACCGCCTCCATATTCAGCTGACTGCCAAAGGAGCCCGTTAAGATCATGCGCTGCAGGTCCTCAGGGTGCAGATCCAGGTTACCCATCAGGGTCTCCGCGGCGGCGTGAACGGCCGCTTTGGCCTTCTGCAGTTCCCGTATGTCCAGCTGCGTCAAGTAGAGAGGAACCTGGACGCCCTCTTCATCGGGCTCAAAGCCCCGACGGTCGACCCCCTCCTCTGTGATCAGGAGACGATTCACGCCGTCCTCATCTTTGCTGATGCGCTGACCAAAGACAGGATGATCACCGACCAGGCGGCCGGAGCGATCGACGACGCCGACCCGACGCAGCTGACACACCAACTCAAGCAGCCCGGAACCGGTCAGGCCCACCGGCTGGTGGTCCCCGATGGTGCTCAAGGTGAAACTACCATCCTCTCGATTGGCCTCGACCCCCACAATGGCCCCGTCTACGGCGCGGGAGCCGCAGGAGATATTCACCCCCTCAAAGGCCGGACCGGCGGCGGTAGAGGCGACCAGAATGCGCTCGCCATCCGTAACCATCACCTCGCCGTTGGTGCCCAGGTCGATGGCGGCCATCGGGCCAGGCGCGCGGTCAAAGCCGTAGTAGGCCAGGCAGGCCAGAGCATCGGAACCGACGAAGCCCCCGATGAGCGGCGGCAGGGCGACCTCCACCTGAGGGGGGAAGACATCGCCAAACAAGCCATCAGTCGAGCGGACCGCCTCCGTGCTGTGAGGCTGGAAGGGGAGCGTGCTGAGCGAGCCCACCGGGTAGTTGAGCAGCAGGTGATGCATAGCACAGTTCCCTACGATGGTCACTTTTTCGATCCGCCTCTTGACCCGAGAGGGAAGCCGAAGCGCATCTACCGCCTGCACGATGGACGAGAGCGCCAGCTTTGAAATTCGCTCCGCCGTTCCCTCTTCCTGCTCGGCTGCGGACAGGCGTGAAATGACATCAGCACCAAAGGTGGTCTGCTGGTTAAGGGCAGCTGCACCAGCACAGACCTTGCCGTTGTCCAGCGTGGTCACAAACGCGGCCACCGTCGTGCTCCCCAGGTCAATGGCCAGGCCTAATGGCACCTCTCTGCGCCTGTAGTCGTCGGAAGCGCGAAAGATCTTGTTGGAATAGACAACGATAGGGGCCAACGTGACCAGGACATCGCCAAGCACGCGAGCGCGGCAGGCCAGGCGGTAGCCGGCCGACCTCTCTGCCGAGGAGAGAAGCTTCTGCTCGGCCTCATCGAACGGGGATAACTCCCCCTCGACCAACACTTTGCACTTGCCGCACGTGCCGCGGCCGCCGCATGGCTGCTCAAGGGGCAACCCAGTGGACACAATAGCGCCACCCAACAGGGCGTTCTCCTCCACGACGACCGACCGCACATCCTCACCGTAACTCACCTTCACCGTGACGGTCAAGAGCTTCCGCACCTTGTTGTAGAAGTCCTCCACGTGATGGTGCATGATCTGCTTGGCGCCGTCGGCATCGCCCGTTCGAATCGCCTCCAGCAGGTCAACGTGCTCCTCAACGGCCGCGGGCAGGAAGTCTAGACGGGGCAGAACCAGGTACCACAACCGCTGCGAAAGGCCATAGAGACGCTCCAGCATATCGGCCAGGTACTTGTTACTCGCTGCCTGTGCGATGGCCCGGTGGAACTTGTGGTCTACCTCAAAAAGCCGGTCGGTATCCGCGATTGGGACGGCGGCGTGCTCCTCACGTAGTGCGTCCAAAGCCGCCAGATCCTCAGAGGTAGCCCGCTGGGCAGCCAACTGCGCGCTGCGTCCCTCCAACGTAAGGCGTATCTCGCTCAGCTCATCCAAATCGGCGAGATGGACATTGGCCACATAGGTGCCATGCTCATGGCGGGGGGTGATCACCACCAGATTATCGTGCGCCAAAAGCTGGAGCGCCTCCTGCACCGGCACCAGGTCCGCATCCAACTCCTCCGCCAGACGTCGCTCATTGATCGGCGTCCCCGGCGCCAGGTCCAAGGTGGTGATCTGATCTCGAAGCAACTCGTAAACCTGCTGAATCTCGTCTCGTGCAGACGCCATCAGACCCTCTCCTCTCTACTCTTCCGTCATCAAGATCTCACGAACCTCGTCGTAGAACTCCTTGACGTGTTCGTGCATAATCGCCTCAGCACGATCGCCATCGCCGCTCTCAATAGCCCCCACGAGCGCCACGTGCATCTCGACGCTAGACGAGAGAGACTCCAGATGCGGCAAGACGAGGTACCATAAGCGGCGGGACAGCCCAAAGAGACGATCAAGGGTCTGGGCCAAGTACCTGTTGTGAGCCGCCTTAGCCACCGCCTGGTGGAACTTATGATCGAGGTCGAACAGATCCCGACTCTGTTCGGCCGTAAGCTCTGCAGCGAATGCCTCTTGCTCCCTACGCAGGGCCTCCAGAACCACCAAGTCATCAGGCTCGACGCGCTCGGCCGCAAGGCGGGCGCTGAGAGACTCAAGGGACAGCCGCATCTCGCTAAGCTGCTGAAAGTCATCTACGTTGACATCAGCGACGTAGATGCCATGGCGGGTGACATCGACCAGGTTCTCGTGAGCCAGCCATTTCAGCGCTTCCCGGACCGGCACCGTGCCCATGTCGAACGCCTCTGCCAGCTCTTGCTCGTTAATCGGCGCGCCGGGAGCCAAATCCAACGTCGTGATCTTCTCCCAGATCAAATCGTAGGCGCGCTGCGTATCAACTCGCACCAATTCCATTACCTACCTCCGTTGTGCTTAACTCTAAAGCGCTTCACACGTCAACGATGCCTTCGGCACGTGCAAAGCACTGGGTTGTGCTCACAGGTCACCCCTTACGCCTTACGTCCCACGCCTCACGTCGCCAATCGGGGGTTACCCATCGCCCTGGCTCGGATGCGATACGTATCCAGACCCTCAGTCTCCATATCGACGACCACCTCCGGATTGTCAGCGCCGGAACGGAGCGCGGCGGTCAGAGCGCGTTCATGAGCGAGATCCTTGGCGTAGCGCAGACACTCGTCCAGTTCCTCCTCGTCGAAGTCCTTGCGATCCTCACTGGTCTGGACGTAATACCCCATCACCTCCAGGCCTGACTGATCCAACCGCGGATAGACCAGGACCTCCTCAACGACCATCACACTGCCGGCGACGGCGCCCATTGCGTTCGCCACGGCGTGATGCTCAGGCAGGATCAACTCCGCGTTGAGGGCCTCAGCCACCTCCTCCAAGAAGAAACTGGCGGGTGCGCCGATCCCCACAATCGGCTCGCGCAAGCGGAAGAGCGTCTTTAGGTGAGGATGTGTGTCGTAGATGCTGTTGAAGAAGAACCAGCGCCCAATATCATCCTCCCCTTCCTTTCGCGTCTCGGTGGGAGGCGTCAGGGTCTGTTTGCTGAGGAAGGTGATCACGGCGTGGACGATCATCTCTACAGCCTGCTGCCATACCTCCTCCCTAATCTCGTCAGGCTCCTTGAACTGATAGTGAGAGAAGATCTGAAGGGCCAACTCAGCCGCCTCGGCATCCCACGGAGAGTAACGGCCCTCGACGTGGAGTAGATCTGTGGGGGTCAGACCAGACTTGCCAAGGATTTCATCGCGCCACAGTTCCTCCACCCCGATCTGCGCCACGTGGAGGACGTCGAGATGATCGATGATATCCGGCACGGGTTTCGGACCGTTGCTCAGAAACTCGACCAGCTTTTTCGCGTGAGCTGACTGGTATGACCGCTCGCCCTGGGCATGCCGTTCATCCCCGGGCTCGCGCAGCAGGAACCAATACTCCAGCCAGTCTGGGCTGGCCTCCGCCCAGGCCCGTCGCGACAGCGCCTGAAGCCGGCTCTTGACCTTGGGATACTCGTCTGCCAGATGCGCCAAGGGGACAACACGCTCTGGGCCCAGGGCAAAATGCTTGTCGCGGCCCAACGTGATGTAGCTATCCCCACCCAGCGCGACGGAGAAGAGATCGGCGGCGCTGACCGCCGTCTCGTAGTCGCCGACAGTAGCCCCCTCCTCGCTCACCGTGACCTCCCCATCCTCAATCAGCGCCAGGTCCGTGGTGGTGCCGCCAACATCTAGAACCAGAATGTTATCAAGTTGGGCGAGGAAGCGACCGCCGATAGCACTGGCCGCAGGGCCGGAGTGAATCGTCTCCACCGGTGTTCGGGAGGCGAACTCGTCGCTCATCAGAGTGCCGTCGCCGCGCACCATCATCAGCGGAGCATCGATCTCACGATGCTCCATAGCCCGCCGCACCGCAATCACGAAATCCTGCAGCACGGCGAGGAGCGAGGCATTGAGGGCGGCCGTCGTAGCGCGCTCCACCGAGCCGAGCCGAGTCGAAAGCTGGTGACCGAGCACGACGGGCAGGTCGCACACCCGCGAGACCGCCTCACAGACGCGGTTCTCGTGCTCAGGATTGAGTGGGCTGAAGTAGCTGGACACAGCAACAGCATCAACGTCGCCCTTGATCTCGTTGACCTTGTCCAGAATGGCCGGTAGATCCAGCTCTTCCTTCTCACGACCGTAAAGATCGTGCCCGCCATCGAAGTAATAGTAGTTGGGCGTGGCAAATCGCGCTCCCAGATTGAAGGAGGAGATCAGCTCCGGGTCGTAGCCAACCAGCAACAGGGCTACCCGCTTGCCCTTTCCCTCGGCGATGGCGTTGGTCGCCAGTGTCGTAGATATGGAAACCATGCGGATCTCGGAGGGATCCTCAATTGCGATACCCTCTATGACCCGCTCGATACCGATAGCAAAATCTCGCTTGGTGGTCAGGCTCTTGTGCGTCGCCAACACCTCACGCGAATCATAATCGAGCAGCACGCCATCGGTATACGTGCCGCCCGTGTCTATACCCAAAACGAGCTTCCGTGCGTTATTCGTGGGCACGTTGCCCCCTTATCCAACCTCACCTCACCAGGTTCCAATCCTAGCCCCCCTTCCCGGTGGGAAGAGGGGCCATACGACAACTATCACGGGCGTTCATCACCCGAACAGAATCCGTTTCTAGGGCCCCTTGCGAAGGCCCAAGCGTGCTAACGTGCTAGCCTGCTAGCGCAGGCCCTAGGCCGTGTGCATGACTAAACAAGGCCGGTACAAGGCCAAGTTGCTCTCGACCTTCCGTGAAAGGGATCATTGATGCGCAGCAGTGAACGACGGTGTCGATGACCTGTATTGACGGCTCCGTTGCTGACGTCGACGTTACGTGCGATGGTGGTCATCAGCAGTGACAGCTACGGTGTTCTTTCGGCATTGAGCGACATTGCTGGTCGAGCATCGTTGCATGGTTCGTTGACCGCCCGGCGTGCGCAGCTTGTAAGCGTAGCGGCCTGAGCCTTCGCAAGGGTGGCCAAAGCCGTTGGTCGACAGCCCGAAGGCTGCCGACACCGGCTCGGCTCACACGAACAGATCGTAATCTAGCTCCTCATCCTTGTGGCGCTCATCGGCCAACTCGCAGATCCGTCGGAGCTCATTGGTCATATCCTCATCCATGAGCGGCTCTGTGTCCGCCTCCAGGATCTCCAACACCTTGTCGTGCACGCGGTCGCCGAAGGTCTTGCGCCCACCCAGGTCCCAGTTCTCCCAGTTCTGGCGGTCCGTCAGCTCACCCTGCCAGATCAGGTCACGGAACCGGTCGTAGGTGTGGTCGTGCTCCAGATAGTGACCGCCGGGACCCACGTCCTCCATCACGTCCAGCGCCTTGCTGTCATCGTTGACGGGGATGCCGCGCAGGATGCGCTTCACCCGGTCGATGATCTCGTTGGAGGCGACCATCTGCTGCATCGAGCTGGTCAGCCCCTGCTCCAGATAGCCGACGTCGTGGATCATGTTACCACCGACGAGACCGGCGGTGGCGATGTTGAACGTGGCCTCCAGCGCGGCCTGCTCGTCGAACAGCTTGGCGTCGGAGCAGCCGGCTGTCTCGTACTCGGGGACACCCAGCCACTTGGTGATCTGGGTGTAGGCCGCGCTGAGCAACGCCATCTCCGGCGAGCCGTAGCAGTAGACGGTGGTCCGCATATCCATGTTGGACATCAGGCCACCGATGATCAAAGGCGCGCCCGGCTTGCGCAACTGGCTGAGGACGATGCCGAAGAGGCTCTCCGTCAATGCCTGCACAGCCGTGCCGGCCAGGGTGCATGGAGACGTCGCGCCGGCCAACGGGCACGGCGTGTAGACGAAGGGGATGCCGTGATCGGTGGCGAACAGCAGCTTCTGCACCACCTCCTCGGAATGGCTCAGCGGCGACACCGGCTCGATGTAGAGGGAGAAGATGGGTCCCTTCTCGAACTCCTCCTTGCCCCCCACGCGGATGTAGGCCATCTCGAGCTGATCTCGCAGACCATCCAGATCCACAGCGGTGATGTTGATCGGCTTGGTCGTGCCCTCCAGCATGGCCAGGTACTGCCAACGATCGTAGGTACCGACGTTGACGTCCTGAACGATGCCCAGCGACATGTGGAAATCCATATTGGGCATCGCCTGGGCGATCTTGGCGAAGTTCTTCACGTCCTCATAGGTTGCCCTGCGTCGCTCGCCTGTGTAAGGATCCCACGTGTACGGGGTGTCGGAGCCAGCACCGTAGTAGATCTGGTTCTTGTAGAGCTCCATCCGGTGCTGACGGTCAGGCCCGGTCACAACGACTTTTCTCGGGACCGTCGAAAGGGCTTTGTCAACCATCCATGGTGGGATCTTGACCAGGCTACTATCGTCAGTCGTGTCCTCCACGATGGCGCCACCGGCGTGAGCGACCTCGACGCCCTCCTCCTCGTAGACGCGGACCCCGGTCTCGTACAGAACCCGCAGGGCCGAGAAGTAGATCGCCTCGATCTCCTCTTCGGTGAGCACCTCAAACGTGGGGGTGGCATTCACTGTATAATTCGTCTTCTTAACTTGCATGGACAAATCTCCTATTGTTGAAAGCTCGCGGGCAACTACGGCCCCGGTGATGAGCCATCCTGCCCTAGGCAGCCCCGACGAATTTCTTCGCCAGATCAGCGGCGGCAGGGCCGTTGGAGCCATAGCCGTCGGCGCCGATGCGATCGGCGAACTCAGCATCGACAGGTGCGCCACCGACCATAATCTTGACCTGATCGCGCAGCCCAGCCTCCGCGATGGCCTTGATGGTGTGTCCCATTGAGCGCATCGTGGTCGTCAGCAAGGCGGACATGCCGACGATGTGGGGCTGGTGCTCCTTGATGGCCTCGATGAACGCCTCCGGGGGCTGGTCGAAGCCGATGTTGATCACCTCGAAGCCGCCACCCTCGCACATCATGCCGACCAGGTTCTTGCCGATGTCGTGGAGGTCACCCTCGACGGTGCCCAACACGATGGTACCCAACATCTCCTCACCGGCCTCGGCGAGCAGTGGGCGCAGAATGCCCATGCCGGCCTTCATCGCCTCGGCCGACATCAACACCTCTGGCACGAACATATCGCCGCGCTTGAAGCGCACGCCAACCTCATCCATGCCTACGACCAATCCTTTGTCCAGGAGCTCCTTGGCCGTCATATCCTTGTCCAAGCCCTTCTGTACCAGGCCCGGCACCTTGTCACTGTCACCTTCAAGAACAGCAGTGGCGAGTCTCTCGTAAACTGTGCTCATTATTTTGCTCCTCTAAGTCTTCAAAACAGCGCTATCGGCCGTTTCCACGTTAGAACGTTCCAACATTTCAACGTTCCAACCTTCAAACGTTCCAACCTTCCAACCCAAACAGTCTTCACGCACCGGCCTAGTCAGCTACCTCCCTGTCCGCCCACCAATCCTGTTGGACGCGATCCTCCGCCTCCTCCAGAACCTCCTGGATGACCTCGGCCGTCCCTTCCTTGAGGGAAGCCGGCTCGTGGCTGGCCAGAATGTCCCGCACGCGGGCGACGGTCCGGTCTTTCATAGACTTGCGGCCCATCATGTCCCACTCCTCGAAGTTGCGGCGATCACAGAGGTTCGGGTACCAGAACTCGTTCTTGTAGTAGCGGTGCGTGTGCTTCTCGCGCAGGTAGTGGCCGTTCGGCCCCACGTTGTGGATCACGTCGGTGGCCAGGGTATCCTCGTTGACCTCGATCCCCCGGGTAATCCGGCGTGCGTAGCCGATGGCCTCGTCCATCGCGGCGAGCTGGAAGACAGAGCCCGTCATGGCGCTCTCGGTGTAGCCCACGTCGTGGGTCAGGTCGCCACCCGTGAGAGCGGAGAAGAAGACGGACATCGAGCCCTCGATCATAGCCTGCTCGTCGAAGGTCTTGGAGTCTGTGCAGCCGCCCGTCTGCCAGAGTGGCAGGCCAGCGTAGTGGGCCAACTCGGTGAGACCGGCCATCATCAGCGCCAGCTCCGGCGCGCCATAGGCCAGGATCATGGCGTTCATGTCCATCACGGAGTAGACGCCGCCCATGATGAAGGGCAGGCCGGGCTGAATCTGCTGTGCGATGGTTAGGCCCATCCACGACTCGGCCGCCCCCTGGGTGATGATGCCGGCCGCCGTGATCGGCGCTGTGCCGCCGGCGAGAGGGCACGGGGTGAAGACCAGAGGAATCCGCTTCTCAGCGGCAAAGACCAGCTTGTCGAGCGCCTCAAAGGTGCTCACCAGCGGCGAGAGTGGCTCGCAGTAGTGCACGTAGTTGGGGCGCTGCTCGAAGGCCTGCTGACCGCCCGCCTCCGCAACGGCGATCTTGTGGATGCCCTCGGAGTCGTACTTGTCGAACGACCACGCCACGATGGGCTTGCTGGTGTTGGGGAACATGTGCGCGAACTCATAGAGCGCGCTCAGATCCGTGTGCACGTCACTGATGGAACCCAGGGACTCACAGAAATCAATATTCGGTAGTGCATCGACGACCTTGGCCACGAGGCCTGCGTCCTCCTCGACGTAAGGTCGACGCTCCAAGGTCTCCACGTCGATGAAATTGGGGCACGTGGGGCCAGGGCCGAAGTGCGCCCGCCCCGGGCCAATCTGGATATTATGCTCGCGATTGCCGTCTCGCGCGTACAGAGTGAAGCTACGAGGCGCTTTCCTCAGCGACTCCTTCACCAACCAGGACGGCAGGCGAACGCGGATGCCATCCACCCACGCTCCGGCCTCCTTGAGGATCTCACGTGACTGCTCGTGGTGTACCTCCAGGCCGGTGTTCTCCAACACGTGGAGGACACCCAGGAAGAGCTCCTCCAATTGGTCGTCGGTGAACATACGAAAACGTACGCCTGAGTTGACTCGGTAGTTTGTCCTCATTTAGAAGATCTCCTTTTTTGGTCATCATCCCTGGCAGAACTACGGCTGACCCAAGCTGGGCCAACCCAATCCCATGCCAGGGTACATGACACATTAAGCCTCGCCAACGAACTTCTTGGCCAGATCCGACGCAGACGCAGCATTCGCCGCGTAGCCGTCGGCGCCAATGTCATCGGCAAACTTCTGCGTTACAGGCGCCCCGCCGACCATGATCTTGACCTGATCGCGCAGCCCGGCCTCCTCAATGGCCTTCACGGTATCGCCCATCGAGCGCATGGTGGTCGTCAGCAGCGCCGACATACCCACGATGTGAGGCTCAAACTCCTTGATCGCTTCCATAAACTCGTCGGGCTCCACGTCTGTGCCCAGATCCCACACCTCAAACCCGGCGCCCTCGCACATCATGCCGACGAGGTTCTTGCCGATGTCGTGCAGGTCACCCTTGACCGTGCCTATCAGGATCTTGCCAACGGCCTCGGCCTCGGCTGCCGACAACAGCGGCTGGAGGATGGCCATGGACGTCTTCATCGCCTTCGCCGAGCGCAGGACCTCGGGCACGAACATGTTGCCCGCCTTGAACTCGACGCCCACGTGATCCATGCCTACCATCAGACCATCATCAAGAATCTCCTTGGCCCGCAGATCCTCATCCAGGGCATCCTCCGTCAAGTCCTCCATGACGCCCACGTTGCCCTGAATCACAGCCGTGGCAAGTTGCTCCAAAACTTCACTCATCTTGTGTACCTCCTACATACATAACCCGATTGATTTCGCTGGGATGACGCCCAACCAGGCCCCACCAGCACGCGCCAATGGGAGCCATGGTTGAGCTAGACCCAGCTACTTAACATCTTGCATCCTGCATCCTGCGTCCTGCATCCTCACTATATCTCTCGAACGTCAACGACCTCTACGATGAGAGGCTCAATCACCTCCAGCAGCTTGTCCTGGCTAATATCCGTCACCTTGAGCGTGCAGCCCCAATTGGACGGATCCTCGCCCTCGGAGACGTTCAGGGCCAGGATAAGGCCCCCGGCCTCGGTGATCTTGGCGGCGATGTCGGCCAGCGACCCCTTGTAGTAAGGTGCCAGCACCGTCAGGCGCACGCCCTTATCGTGTCCACCGAACAGCTCAAGGAACGCCTCGAACAGATCGGACTCGGTGACGATGCCGACCACGGTGCCATCGCGCATCACGGGCAGGCAGCCGATCTTATGGTCGAACATCACGCGAGCGGCCTCCTCAAGGGGCGTGTCCTCCGTAGTAGTGATCACGTCCTCGGTCATGGCTTCCTTCACCGTGACCTGCGACATGAGATACGTGACCTCCCACATGCTCAAGGACGTCACCGGCGACGGCGAGGCATAGAGAAGATCGTCACGCGCAATGACGCCAACCAGCTTGCCCTGCTTGTTCACGACAGGGAAGTGGCGCACCTTCTCTCGCCGCATCCACTCCAGTGCCTCGGCGATCGGGAGGTCGGGCTTAACCGTGATGGGGTTCTTCGTCATTCTATTCTTGACTAGCATTTAGGCCTCCTCCTTGTCGGGCAACGGGCGGGGACCGCGGGTGGAAACCACCGGGGCGGAAGCCGCCTAGCCCAACCTATCTATTGAGCTGCTTATTGTTGATCAAGCAAACCTCTAGCAGCATAACGTATCAGGATATACGCTTCTCTATAAAGCTTTCCAACTGGCGAATCGTCGTCTCGTCCCGTGGGGGATCTTCGTGCTCTGCCACCAAGGCCTGCCAGCGTTCGTGAGCGAGATCGACCGCTCTCTTCCGTCCGGCAGCCATCCATGCCTCAAGCCCCGCCCGATCGGCCACGTCCGGCGTCCAGAACTCAGTACGGCACCGCTCCACGGTATGCATCTCCATGAGGTAGTTGCCATCCGACCCCACGTTCTCGATCACGTCATACGCCAGCGTCTCCGGAGCGACCTTAATCCCCTCCTCGTAGCGGCGCACCATGCTACACATCTCATCATCCAGCACGAGCTTCTCATAGGAGAAAGCCAGGTAGGCATTGAGAATGCCGCCCGCATGCAGCACGAAGTCCACGCCGCTGTTGACGGTGGTCAGAAGACCAAACATCGACTCAAACCCAGCCTGAGCATCGGGGAAGCTGGCATCGGCCAGAGAGCCTCCACTGCGCGAGGGCAGGCCATAGTGGCGCGCCAACTGCGCGTGGGCGCTGATCATCAGGGAGCACTCCGGGCTGCCAATGGCCAGCGCACCGGTCTTCATGTCGATGTTGGTCGAGGTCGAGCCATAGATGGCCGGCGTTCCCGGGTTGACCAACTGGGTGAGCACAATGCCTGCCAGGAGTTCGGCGGTCTGCATGGCCAGCAGACCGGCCAGCGTGATGGGCCCGGTCGATCCAGCCATAGCCAGAGCAGCGATAATGACCGGCTGACCGTACTCCGCATAGACCAACAATGCCCGCAACATCTCGTCGCTGTAGCCCAGCGGGCTGAGGCTGTTGATAAGACCCACCGTCACCGGCCGCTCGCCGATCTCCTCCCCAAACAGGATCTTGGCCATCTCCATCGTGTTTCGCGCCCCGACATCCCCCTCGGCGCTGCCGATGAAGGGTTTGTCGGAATGGAGCATGTGCGCCTTCAGCATCAGCAAGTGAGCCGCATCCGATGGAACGTCCGCGGGCTCCACCAGGAGGTGTCCGCTCATGTCCTGATTGGGCAAGGCGTCCGCCAGGCGAACCAGGTCCTCGTAGTCGTCCATGGTCGGCTCGCGCTTGCCGGTCTCGTAGTCGACCAAGAAAGGCGCGCCGTAGCCCGGTGCGAAGACCGGGCTGCCATCCCCAACGACCACGCTCTTATCAGGATCAGGTGCGTGAATGGTGAACGGCCTCGGAACTGAAGCCAGCGCATCCATCACCTGCTGCTCTTCAAAGAAGACCTTCTCGCCATCCGTCCTGAAGCCATGCTTCTCGAACAGCTTCAGCACGTCCTCGTGTGGGAACTTGACGCCCACACGCTCCATCACCTTCATGCTCGTCTCATGAATCGTCTCCACGTCATCGGCAGAGAGAAACTCCCGCCAATCTTTAAGCATCCTTGTCATCTCCTTATGTCACAAGCGTCGGTAGAACCAGTCCCCCATAGGGCATAACGCCGACTGAAGCGCCGTCGCCATAGCTACTCAGAGCGTCGTCGGCGGCCGACTGCGGGCTCGGGGCATGCTCAAGATGGATCTCCTCCAGCTCCTCAGCACTCATACCGTCGGTGACGATCACAATACGACACCCCATCTCGTGCAACAACCAGGCAAAGGTGAAAAGAACGCAGCCCTTCTCACCGCCCATCGCCTCATCGTCGACCAGCTGGCCGATCTCCCTGGGCGTGGGCATGCGGCGCATCCAATCCCGGAATTCCTGGTGCTCAAACCCCTCGTAGATCCCCTCCGTGCAGGCGTTGACCATGACGAGCGTGCCGCCCGGCTTCAAGTAGCGATCGACGCCCCCGCAGACCCGGGAGCCGCCCTGGAAGAGGCTCACCTCCAAAGCGGGGTCGCCCACGCCGGCGATGAGCACGTCCACAGGCTGGGGCAGGCTTACCTCGACGTTGGGAAGCATACAGTCCCGGGCCGCGCGATGGGACGCTACATGCTCGCCACAGAAGACGTCCACCAGATCCCGGTCAGCGTTCAGAACCGTGTTGACCAGAAGATCGATGCCGCTGATGGTGGCGAAATCCTCGATGTCCGCCCGGATGGGGTTGTCCGGGGGCATCACACCCATCAGAGAGGCGCAGTTCAGCTCCAGCAGCGGTTCGACGAAGAGCTTGTGATTGTGATAGATAGCGCGCCGGCTGGAGACGCCGGGCATGACCATCTTGCCACTGCCGGACCAGCCAGCCAGCATGCAGGGCATCACATTGCTGACCCCGAGCTTGATGTCGGCCTCGGCAAAACACTCGTGCACCTCGACGGGTGTGCCTAAGTCGGTGGTGCCCATGTCGACCATGAGCGCGTCGTTGTCGGGCTCGTTCGTGAGAACCTCGACGCGATCGACCACCTGCTGGCCGACGTTCTCGACCAGCTGCTCTGGGCTGTCCGGGGCGTGCATGCCGCCGCCGCTGATGACCGTGATACACTCGTCGGGCACGCCCAGCGCATTGAGCTTATCCAGCAGGATGGGCACGATGCGCTGGTTCGGTGTACTGCGTGTGCGGTCGGTGACGGCGACACAAGCTGTCACTGCCGGCCCGGCCTTGCTTGCCAGGTGCCGTTCCGCGAAACCAGCCTCAATCGATCGGCGAAGCAATGCGTCAGGATCGGTGGCCGCCTCCATAGGGCGTGGATGGCACACACCGACAATCTGGTCTTCAGGGAGCTGCAGGGGTCGCTTCTCCCGGCCGTAAGGAATCTCAATCTGCCACATCTGCCCTCTTCTTGATACCCTAGTGTCCTCGCAGGAAGCTCCCGCCCTCCAGGATGATGCCCTCCGCATAGCGTGTAGGCCGCAGGATGTTCTCCTCTGGGTCCATGTCACCGGTGATGAGATCGGTCACGCGCCTGCCGGCCGCCGGAGCGAGCATCACGCCGGCCCAGTAGCCACAGTTGAGGCAGAAGCCCGGCACCTCCGGCACGGGACCGATGAGCGGCTGATCGTCGGGCGTGTAGACGTAGTACCCCGCGCTGGGGTGGACGTCGGCCTTCTTCAGGTTCATCGCCACCTCTTCCCAGAAGGGCGTGATCTTGATGAGCATCTCCAGGACGATAGCTGCGAAGTATGGATCCGTGTAGAGGTCCTCGGAGGGATCCTCGTCGACCGGCTCGTCCGGGTCGACCCATGCAACATAGGCCCCCCCGGTCTCGGGTCGCCAGTAGGAATCGCGCACAATGTCGATGGTCAGCGGCGCGTCCGGCGGAACGAGGGGCTGCTGGGACAGGAAGACCTTCTGGCGGCGCGTCGGCTCGAGCGGCAGGTCGAGCCCCACCATGCGGCCGACATGACCGGCAAAGGGACCGGCGGCGTTCACCACATTGCGCGTGGCGATGGTGCCCCGCGACGTCTCGACGCCGCAGACGCCATGGGCATCCTGCAGGATGTCCGTCGCCTTGGTGCTCAGCAGGAACTGCGCTTCGGACCCCTTGGCGAAGCCTTGAGTCGTCTCGTGGGTCGACAGCCAACCGTCGTTCTGGCGGAAGGTGCCTGCCACGATGGTTTCGGAGAGGAAGGGGAAGCGCTCCCGCGCCTCCTCCCCGGTGAGATACTCGGAGTCCGTCACACCCAGCTCGTGATGCGTCTCCACCGCCGCCTCCACCTCGTCGACCATCTCGGCGTCATCGGTGACGAAGAGATAGCCCTGCTGATGGAGGTCGATGTCGTAGCCCGGGATGCCGATCACGTCGGCAAAATTCTCGAAGACCTCGATGCCCTCCTGGGCCAGCTCGGACATCGCAGGCTCGGTGAACTGAGCGCGGAAGCTCTCAATCGACTCCGGCGTGGTCAGGGTCGACAGCCCATCGCGCATCTCCACCAGTACGGTCTCCAGACCAGCTTGGGAAAGCCAGAAGGCCGTCGCCACCCCGACGATGCCGCCGCCGATGACGACGGCATCGGCCGTGTCGGGGAACGTTTCATCGGAAGGGGTATAAACCTTGCCCATAGCAGAAGACCCTAATCCTGAGTGCCTCTGATCAACCCCTTGACCCAATCTACTAAGCCGGCCACCCCATCGGGATAGAAGATCATCACCACGATCATCAGCACGCCGTAAAGCACCAGGTGGAGGCCCGGCAGCTGCGTCAGATTGGAGCGCAGCTGTTCGATGAGGAAGACGAAGGGGAAGGCGACGACCATGCCACCCCACATGCTCCCGCGTCCGCCGATGTAGGCCAGAGCCAACACCTCCACCGTCTTGGAGGTGTGCATCAGCGTCTTGGGCGTCAGGGAGCCGAAGTAGTGCGCGTAGAAGCCACCCAGCCAGCCGGCGAAGAGACACGACATGGCGAAGTTCAACACGCGATACCTGGTGGGATTGATCCCGGAGGCCTTGGCGGCGGCGATGTTCTGCCCGATGGCCTTGAAGGCCAGGCCGTAGTTGGAGCGCGTCACCAGCCGCAGGAGAACGTAGGTGATCAACATCATCGCCAGGATGACGTAGTAATAGGGCAGGTTCGACGTCGTCTCCAGGAGACTCCGAGGGTTCATGCCCAGCGGCCCCCTGGTCAGCTCGGTCAGGTTACGCACCAGGCCCATGAGGGCGATGCCCACGAACCAGGCCATGACGGCGGCGAAGATGCCCTGCAGGCGCAGCGTCAGCCACCCCAACCCCAGCCCCACCACGCCAGCCAGGATGGCGCCGAGGAAGATGCCGATCCAGGGGCTGATGCCGGGCTGCACGGCCAGCACCGGGGAGGTGTTGGCCAGGATGCCGGAGGTGTAGGCCCCTAGCCCCAGGATAGCGGCGAACCCGAAGTTCACCACCTGGATGTAGCCCGACGTGAAGTCAAAGGCGGCCGCCTGAGCGGCGAGGAAGGCCCCCATGATGAGCCAA
>CAYQZG010000013.1:6697-47809 GCA_964421785.1 uncultured Anaerolineales bacterium | reverse complement strand
TCACCCGGTCGATGGCGACGTGCTGCGGGGTGAAGAAGGTCAGGCTGGATTGATCCAGCGGGATCTCGACACTGTGGCCCTCAATGAGTCTGAGATCGGCCCAGTGGACGCCGTCCGTGGTCGTCGGAAGCAGGGGCGGGAAGGAGAAACTGACGTGTTTCTCGCTCTCTCTGGGCAGCACAGTGAATGTGTGCACCGCGGTGCTGTCGATGGAGAGCTGGAATGTCGCCTGGCTCCCCTCCGGCATCGTCTCGCCCAGCGAGAGGTCGTAGTCTACGCGGCTGACCACGTCAGTTCTCCCCGTGACACGGTGACCGTGAGCGCCGGTACCCAGGTACCAGTGAGGGCCGCTCACATCGCCCGTGGCGGGGAAGGGCGTCTGATAGAACGGGATCTCGGTGACGGTGACCACCGGCCGGGCGGAGAGCACCTGCTGCGTGGAGGCCGAATCGACCGCCACCACCGGCGGCGAGTCATCCACCTTGAACGAGACGCAATCGATATCGGAGCGGTGCCCGACGGTGTCGATGGCCTTGGCCTCGATGGTGTAGGATCCCTCGGCGGGGGGCGTGAAGGCGAACAACCACACAGCACCATCCTGACTGGCATCCTGCCAGGCCCCACCGTCGACCCGATACCGGACCCGCTCGACCTCGGAGGTCTGATCCTGGGCCTGGATCTCGATCACCCGTCCGGGCGACCGATCTACCACGGTCGAGGCAAAGGCGATGCTGACTGTGGGCTTATCGGCGTCGACGGTGATGCGGTGATCATCGCTGGTATCGTACCAAGAGACTTGGTAGTTGTAGAGATCCTCGACCTCAGGTCTGGAGAGGGCGCGGCCGTAGATCGTCACCTCATCGAGCGAACCGGCAAAGGGCTCTGCCCGACGGAGTTCACCTTCTTGATACGTACATGCATCACCGCCCAGGTACAGGTCGCCGGCCGATACAGGGCCCTCCGGGCTGGCGCGAGAAGCGTCTCGCGCCCCGTTGATCCAGAGGATCAGCTCGTCATCGTCACGGGTCACCATGACGTGGTTCCATTGATCCTCCAGAAGCGCGTCAGGGGTGCTGTTGAACGCCCGATGGTCGTCCCTGTAGTGCACCGTCATCGAGTCAGGCTCGATGGAAAGGGCGTAGTGCGGCTCACATCCACAAACGTACTGCCTGGCGAGCAAGGTCTGGTCGATGGATTTCCTTTGCGTCGGGTAGACCCAGAGACCGATGCTGAACTGGTCCAGATCGAGCGCCGGGTGTGAGGGGACGCGGATGACGTCGTTCCTCCCATCGAACCTGGAAGCGCCGTAGATCCATCCGTCCACGCCAGCGCCAGGACACTTCCCCGCCCCTCTCAGACAGCCGCCGTCGTGGTCAGGGTCGGCTGCGTTCTCGAACGCGGTGGCGCCCAAATCCTCATCCAGGTGCATGATGAGCACCGGGATCTCCTTTATCAGGCGGTCGATATCAGCGGCGGCAAAGGCCCTGCGTGAGAGGACGACGTGGTCGATCATACCGCCGAAACGATGGTCCTCTGCGGCTTTGGAGACCCCGATCCTTACTTCCGTCTCGGCGCCGAACCCGGCACGATCTTGGGTGCCTGTGGCCACTTCCTGGCCGTCGAGGGTGAGGGTCTGTCCAGCGGCGACGCCGCCCACCGCGTGCACCAGGTGATGCCACCGTCCGTCGGCGTAACTGGTGCCGGCGGGGGAACAGATCTCCTGGCCCTGCACGCTGGCGCAGACCCGTCCGTCCCTCAGATAGAGGTGTTCGTCGCGCCCGCCGTCTCCGACGATGGAGAGAAGACCGCAATTGTCGCAGTAGCTCTTTTCTCCCCCCCTCTGATCCCCCCCGCTGGGGGGGAGCTCGCAGAGATCGCCATGGGCCCGGGTCTTGAACCAGAGCGAGACCCCATAGTCGGTGTGCGGCACGTCCAGCCTCGCTGACACGCCATCGTCCAAGCCGTCGAAGCGCACGGCCTGGTTGGAGCGGCCGGCCAGCCCGGTAACGGGACACGCGTCGCTGTCGCAGTAGCTCTTACTGTCGCAGATGCCAGCGCTGCCGTTGCCCGAATGGTCCTTGAAAGTCTTAGCGCCGGGCGGCTGGTCGAAGCGCAGCTCCAGGATGCGGGTGGCAGCTTGGTAGAGTTCGTTGATCTCGTACCCGTCGAGGGCCCGGCGGTAGATACGGAGATCATCCAGCCGACCGGCGTAGAAGTCGTTGGCTACGCTCCAGTAGAGGGTGCCCTCTCCGTCCTCGTCGTAGTAAGTGGCGCGATCTCCCACGTCGTAGTTGGAGAATTCCTCCCACACGAGCGTCTCGTCATCTCCATGGCCCGTCTCATCAATGCTGTCGTCGAGCTCGGTCAGAGTGACATGGTGGATGGAATCCCCGTAGACGGTATGGGCAAGGTTCAATGGATAGGTACCAGGGTTGACACTCCAGCCCCTACCCCAGATCGTATCGTCATCCACAGACAGGGCATACTCAGCGCTCCCATCGTTACTGCCCAATGCGGCGCCGTCGCCCTCGCTGTCAACCTCGATCCGGTCGAGGTGAATGGTAGCGGCTGTGCTGGCGCGACCGATATCGAACGCTTTCTTGCTGTGGGGATGGGTCCCGGCGCAGGTCGCGTCCGATGCCACCTCCTGACCGTCGACGTAGAGCCGGAGGTTGGTGCCGTCGAAGGTAGCCACCGCGTGCTGCCAGGACCCCTCGGTCAGCACGTTGGATGGCGATGTCACCTGGCACAGCTGGGTGCTGTTTCCAAAAGCGGCCCGGAAGCGACCCTCGGAGCCGTTGACGTAGAGCGTCGGATAGGAACGACTGGGATGATCGTGATTCTCACTGCCGAAGACGCCGCGCCAACCGCCGTCGTGCCCCGTAAGGTAGATCCAGGCCGAGATGGTGAAGTGGCCCTCGCCCTGATGGAGGTTGAGGCTCTCATCGCTGGAGGAGACGGTGAGATAGGAGCTGCCGTCGAAGGTGACGGCCTGGCCGATGATGCCCGCATCGCCAGCATCGGGGCACAGCGTGATGTCGCGATTGGGCCACGGTCGATCGATTGTTGCGCAGTCGATACCGTGTCCGTGAGAGGTCGCATCCCGGTAGTCCTGAGGCCGAGCGCCGGCGAAGGTGGCATGGAAGACCGGCGCCTCGAAGCGCTCGGCGATCTCAGCGGCGTCCAGCACCCTGGGGAAGATCTCCAGCTCGTCGATCTGACCCTGGAAGTAGGGGTGAACGGCCTTGGGAGTGTAACCGATGTGCACCGCGTTCTGTCCCCCCAGGTTGGAGGTGGAGGTACCCCCCCTCGCTCGCTCCTCACCGTCGACGTAGAGCCGCTGTTCACGCTGTGCGCCGCCGAAGGTGTGCGCCAGGACATGCCAGGCACCGTCGGCGTAGTCCTGGCCGGATGTGCAGATGGTCTCACCAGCACCACCCCGACCCAGCCGGGCACACAGGTTCCCGCCCTGCAGATAGATGTCACGATCGTGGCGGTCGTTATGGGTGTTGACGGCCGAGAAGATGCCGCAGTAGCTCTTACTGCCGCGGTTCTTGCTGGACGACTGGAACCAGAGCAAGAGGGTGTAGTTCTCCTCGGAGACGTCCACAGGGCTCTCCAGCCGGTCGTTGTCGCCGTCGAACTGGGCAGCGCGGATGAACATGCCCTCGGTCCCAGCGGTGGGACACGCGGTCCCGCTGCACGTGGCATCGAAGCCCAGCAAGGAAGCGTCGACGAAGCTCGTGGCGCCCGCCGGGTCGTCCAGGTGGAGCCAGAGCTGCCTCCCGGTGTGCAGATTCTGAATGACGGCCCCGGCGGTGTTGGTCAGGCTGATCTGCTGCGAGGGCGCCAGCTCGCTCACCGTGACCTCTCCGGCCATGGTCGTCATCCCCAGCGGCTCCAGCACGAAGGGCTGCGGCTCCAGATTCTCGTCCTGGACGGCGGGGGGGAACGTCACGTCGAGCAAGCCCAACGCGTAGCGGTTGCGCAGCCCGTTGGTGATGGTGGCCGTATAAACAATAGCGTCGCCGGGCTTGACCAAGGTGTCGTCCTCGCCGACCAGCGACTCGATGGCAAGGGGTTCGGCCGGGCCGACCACGCGTGGATTCAGGCCATAGACCTGCTCAAGTCTATCGGTCAGCCCATCGTCGTCGGTGTCATAGTATAGCGGATTCGAGGTCACCCAGGTCTCGAGGGGTTCCCCCTGCTGATCGAAGCCGTAGACGAAGGCCCAGCCCGTTACCTCGTCGCCGTCGTTCAGGCCGTCGTGATCGGTGTCGGCGTGGTTGGGGTCGGTGTTGTAGCGCCACTCGTCGTAGTCCGAAAGACCGTCGCCGTCGGTGTCGGGATTGGTGGGGTCACTGCCCCAGCGCACCTCGGAGCGATCGGAGAGGCCATCCCGGTCGGTGTCGGCCGTGCGGTCGCTGGGGTCGTTGCCGCCGAAGGCCCGGCTGGTCAGATCGTCGCCGTCGGCATCCTCCAGAATGGGGAACGTGAGAGCGCCGGTCTGACCCCAGGCCAGGGCGCAGCCGTCGCCCGGGCACGCCAGCTCACGAAACCCTCCCACGGTCGCGGGGAGGATGTCAAACTTGAGATCAAGGGAGACGTGGAGCGTGTCGGTCTTCTCCCGAAGATGGCATTCGGGAATCGCGGGAGGCGGAGGCACAGGGTTGGGGACCATAACGCACTCCTGAGCCTTCATCGCGTAGCCCTCGTTGAGGTAGGCAGGGATCTCGCGGTTGATGCCCGTCTCGGAGAAGGCAAAGATGTAGCCGCTGTCGATGGATGCCGTCTTGGCAGGCGGATCGGCGTTGTTCCAAGCGCTGGGATCGTCTGTGCTCAGGCACCGAGTGGTGTGGAGATCCTCCTCCGTCAGATCGAAGTTGTACTCAAAGCTGCTCTTCTTCAGGTTCTTATCGCTGAACTGCCAGGCATAGAGCGTCCCGATGCCTATGGGGAAGTTCTTATACAGCTTGGTCACCACGTCGGCCCGCAGGGCCATAGCATTCCCCTGCACGAACCCCAGGGTCGGGGGTTGATCCAGCAGGTCGACGCCGAAGTCCACGTCCAGACGCTCTTCCCGCTCCAGATCCACCAGCGGGGTCTGATCGTAGATCAAGAACTGGACCATCTTGGCCATGGCGCCAGAGATGCCGCCGCAGGGATGGAGCCCGATCTCGGGCGCGGCTAGCTCCTCCCGCTTGTCCAGCCCGGTGACCGTGCAGATCATGTTGACGATGGCGTCGATCAGGCCGACGACGGCCACAATGATCTGCCCCACGATGGGAATCAGGCCGATCGCAAACATGATCACTGAGACGATGATCTCGGCGACCACGGCCGCCAGGGCCAGGTTGAAGGCCAGTGAGCCAAACTGCACGCCGGCCATGACCATCTGGGCCACAAAGAAACCCATGGAGATGAGCGCCGTCACCACGAGGCCGATGATGGCGACGATGTTGCCCGCGTTGCGCAGGCTGACCTTGGCGGTCTTGATGGCGTGCAGCACGCCGTGTTCGAAGACGCCCTCGATCGCCTTCTTGCAGAGATCCGCGGCCACGTCTATGGCATATTTGACGGACATGACGAAGTTGATCGCGTCGAAGACGTAGAAGGCGACCTCGGCCCCTTCCACGCCAGAGAGCACGGCAAAGGTGACGTAGGCCGCGACCCCGATCGCGGCGAGGCCCAGGGCCAGCCCTATGACGACGCCGCCCCCTCCCTTTCCGAAGTCGGCCAGGTTATCCACCCAGGACTTCTTGAGGTTCTGGCGCGCCCCACCGATGGCTGCCAGCAGCTTGTCTCCTCTGGTGCCGAAGACGGCCAACCGCCAAGGGAGGTCGTCCATCGCCTCAATAGCGCCTTTGATGAACTGCTTCACAAGCGTCAGCGGCACCCTGACGGCGCCTTTCCATTCATTGGCGATAGCGGTATCATCCAGATCCGGGTCAGATCGGTCGATGAAGCTATCGCCCATCTTGACGATGCCGCTGGAGCCACTGTAGAGGCTTATGTAGTAGCTCTGCACGATTCTAGTCCGCCCGGCGTTCTCCAAACCCTCGCCCTGCGGTTTCCACTCGTCGAATATCTCGCGGTAGCGCTCCCCCATCTCCTCCCAATACTCGTCGATGGGATAGGCCTGCCACCCTTCCTCATCGTCAAAGCGAAATGGGGCCCAGTTCATGCCGACCAGCACGTTGATGAGAGCCTGATTGGGATCGAGGGACACCTCGATCACGGCATCCTCGAGCAGGCCCTCCGCCACGCCTTCCAGGTTAGCGCTGCGGTACGTCTCCTCGCGCACGAAGAGCAGCGTGGGGGACTCGATCCGGGGGTTACCGCCGGCCTCTGTGAAATGGTCGTTCAAGATCCGCTTGGTGTGGGTCATCGGCAGCGTGGCCAGATGGACCTGATCAGGGAAGGCGAAGGTCTCAACGTGGACGGCGTCCTTGGGAACCCCCCACAGCCGATCATCGCCATCAGGGATCGCGCCGTCGAAGCGTTCTTCGATCTCATCGACGGTGATACCGCGGCGCTGGTTCGCGCCCTGCCCGCTGGACCGCCCGGCGATGAAGGTACGATCCAGGTTGTACGCCAACTGCCAGAGGTAGCGCTCGTATCTGGGATCGCGGTCCTCGTAATCAAGATTCTCGTGGATCACCCCAGCTTCGACCCCGTGATCCTCACGCACGGCCAACCCCGTCAGATACCAGTCCTCTTCGTAGGTGTATAGGATGCGTGGTGGGTTCTGCTGCCAGTTGTTCTGATCGCTGCACCACGCGTCCCGCGTCATCTCTGGATCAGCGTCATCCGGCAGCTCGCAGGAGTCGGTGAGGCCCTCCACCAGCCAGACCAATTTCACGTTCTGTGCTCTTCCGAAATCATCGGAGCGGGGCCGATAGGGCATCCGCGCCGAGAAGGCCACCGGGCTGCCCCCCACACGGTCCCGCACCAGTGTGGCGGGCAGGTAGACCAGCAGGGGAGGATCGTCGCTATCATCCTTGTAGCGCACCGTCACGTTGAACCTGGCGGCTACCTCGGTGTCGAGCCAGGCCGTGACCGGCGTGCTGGCCGAAAGCGGCGGTGGATTCTGGATGACGGGCAAACTGCCATACTGATCCCGGTTGCTGTAGGGAATCTCGATCTCGAGCATGGGGATCAGACGCAGGTCGCCCTGGTCGTCGCGATCACCGCTCGGGTTGCCGTGATCGTCGTTGTAGTCCTTGAAGGTGGTATCGAAGGCACGCTGTATCTGTCCTTCTGAGTCACCCGATGGCCAATCCAGGACGCTGAGGCTGTACCAGAGGTGCTCGGGATCGGTGGGGCGGAGCTGGAAATCGACGAAGACGGGCATGTCGACAGCCTCTTGGAGCGCGTCCAGTTTGAAGGCGAAGGTCCCATCCGTCAGGCCGGTCACGTTCCCCTCGTTATCGCGCCCGCCTCCCACTACGCTGGTCCGGGAGAGATCGACCGTGTCTGGCACGCCGTCGCCGTCGTCGTCCTCGTCGAAGGCGTCTGGCGCGCCGTCACCATCGGTGTCGAAGCAGCCAAGACCTGCCTTGATCTCTCGGCGCTTCTGCTCGTCGAGCTTCTCATTCCCGCTATTGTCCGTGGTCACGTCGACCAGATCGTAGCACTCCAGCAGATCGGAGACGCCGTCGCGGTTGGTGTCCGGCTCCAGCGGATCCAGGTACCACCGCTCGCCGTACATCCCGAAGCCCTCCACCTCGGTGATGTCGCTAATGCTGTCGCCGTCGCTGTCGACCCGGCAAGGGTGCGTGCCCAGCTCGTTCGCCTCCATCCCGTCGGAGAGACCGTCACCGTCACTATCGGCGACGTGGGGATCGGTGCAGGCGTCTTCCTCCTGCGCATCGGTCAAGCCGTCGCCGTCCGAATCAACCATATCGGCTTCTCCGTCGTCTCCGTCGTCGTCCGCCGTTTGGAGAGCGCTCTGTACGTCGAGGTCAACACCACGCAGTCCGACATCCATCATCGGGCGTTTCTCGATCCCCTCCGCCGATGCCGCCTCGGCGGTTCCGCCCCCCGTCCCCAGGCCGCTTCCTTTTCTCATGGAGGGTCCTCTTTCGAGCGGGCTGGTATGAGGATCGAAGTCGGAGGTCGCCAGCCGGCGGCGAGCCTCCTGGGCAGCCTGGGCCTGCTCCTGCTCACGCTCGTAGTCCGCCTGTTGGGCGCGTTGTTCGGTGTAGAAGGCGTGCACGCGCTCGGCCTGAAGCAGCGGCGAGAGGAGCATAGACGTGAGGAGGAATCCCACCAGCACGATGTAGACCAGACGCGACCTGCGACGGAGGATCACGATCGTCATCAGACCGAGGAAAGCCAGCGGCAGGACCAGGTCACCTCCGGCGACCTGCCGCAGCTGGTGGGAGGGGAGCAGTCGCTCCAGGGGCGCGATCGACGCCGTGCCCTCGGCCCAGGCGGAGAAATCAGTGGTGATGGTGACCTTGACCTGCTCACGGCGGGAAGGCGGAAACGTGGCGTGGACGATCTGACGTAGAGGTAGACCGCGCTCGTCCAGCCAGATCTCACCCTGACCCGTCATCTCGCGGTAGAGACGGAGCGCATCCAGACTGACGCCCGGGGGAAGCTCACCGCTGTGCTGAAGCTCAGCCTCCATCTGCGCGCGCACGTGTTCAGCGAAGGCCGGGCCGTCGATCTCGAACCCATAGCGGGTGAACGAGAGAGGGCCGCGCGTCTCGGCGCTCAGTTGGTGGACATCTCGCGCGCCGGCCAGGTAGCCCAACGCATCGCGACCGGGGGCGAAGAGACCGGTGACGTCCTCCACCTCCTTCCATGAGCCCCCAGCGACACGGCCGAGGGCCGTCCCATCGGCCACGCGCAGCTCGATGCTCTCCTGGTCGCTGGTCACGCTGCCATCCCCGGACCAGAGCTTGAGCGCCATCGTCCGAGCGTGGAGATCGGTCCACCCCTCGATGTAGACGCGCTCCTCGGTCGCGGTCTGCCCAACGTTCTCGACGACCAGCAGCGGCCACGTGGTCTGCACGATGTCCGTCGTGTAGTGGTAGGCCCCGCTGCGGCGTGCGCTGGCCCAGGCTTGCTGCACCGGGTCGCCATCAGCCCGGGCGAGGGCGCCCGGCCAACCCTGTACCGCGACGCTGGCGAGCAGAACGAGCAGAGCTGCAATCCAGTGATAGAGCTGCCTGACTTTCATGATGCTGCCTCCCTCTCACGTGAAACGTGGGATGTCGGACTTCGGAAGTCTTTGGCCAGCGAAACTCACGTCGTAGTACTAGCCTATCGATCCTTCGCCACCAAAGGCAAGAAAGCTGTGTGGGACCTCTGACCAAAGAGCGTGAACTTGGCGGTCCGCGTCGCCTGCACGGTGAGGCGATTGCGTGCCACGTCGTGCTCTATCAGGGTGATCGCTTCGTCGGTCCAAACACCACCGTCCTGCTGGCGCAGTTCGAGCGACGTCTCATCCCACCCCTCGACTGCCGCGTCGCTGTAGCGGAGGACGATGGTCATCGGCACCATGAGTGCGAGATCCGGCACGAGATCGCCGTCGCGGTAGGCCTCCAAACTGAAAGGATGGTCCACCATGGTCGGCCCAGTCGATGCAGTCGACAGCTCACCTTCCGGTGCGTAGCGGAACTCCGTGGGAGCGCTTACCGCACCCGCCGGAATGTGCACCAGCGTCTCGCCCCCTTGGTCGTCGCCATAGGAGAGTGTACCTCCCTGCGCCGCGTCGACCATAACGAAGGGCGTGCGATTGCGGTAGACCACATTGGGCTGCCACAATCCGTTGCTGTTGCCCACGAAGGCGTCCAGGTCCCCATCGCCGTCGACGTCACCCAGGGCCACCGCCACGCTGTCGAAAGCAGCCAACCGCTGCCCATCGTCGAGAAAGGCCCCGTTGCCATCGTTGCGCCAGACCCGGTTGCAGTTATCGGAGATAAGGCCATAGGCCACCTGTCCCGTGAAGGCGTCCAGATCGCCGTCGCCGTCCACGTCACCCAGGGCCACCGCCCAGGTGGCTCCGCCATCAAGCGCCTGGCCGCTGTTGGCGAACGTGCCGTGATCGTTGAGCCAGATCTCGTCAGGTTCACCGTTCATATTGCCCACAAAGGCATCCAGGTCGCCGTCGCCGTCCAGGTCGCCCAGCGCCACGGCGTGGGTATCGGATGCGCCCAACCGCTGCCCGCTATCATAGAACTCCCCACCATCGTTCAGCCAAACCCGGTTGGCCCACCCACCGGCGCTGCCGAGGAAAGCGTCCAAATCGCCATCGTTGTCTAGGTCGCCCAGCGCCACGGCGCGGGCGTCCGAGAAGCCCAGATAGCACCCAACGGAAGGGTCGCCGAAGGCGCCACTGCCATCGTTCAGCCAGATTCGATTGGGCTGTCCCAGGTCGCTGCCCGTGATGGCGTCCAGGTCGCCGTCGCCGTCCACGTCACCCAGGGCGACGGCGTAGGTATCGAAGTCGCCCAGGCTCTGCCCACTGTCGCTGAAGGCGCCCGACCCGTCGTTGAACCAAACCGTGTCACCTGCACCGTAGTTGCCCACGAGGGCATCCAGATCGCCATCGTTGTCCAGGTCACCCAGGGCGGCTGCCCAACTGCTGGCCTGGCCCAGGTTCTGCCCGCTGTCGCTGAAGGCACCCGTCCCATCGTTGAACCAGACCGTGCTGCGGGCGCCATTGCGCACCACGTAGGCGTCCAGATCGCCGTCGCCGTCCAGATCGCCCAGCGTCACGGCCTGGGTGTCGAGCACACTCTGCGGCAGCACGAAGAGATAGTCCCACAGATACCTCGTCGCCAGCGCCGGGTAGATCTCGTGGGTCTCCGCGACGTCAAAGATGCCCACACCGCCGCACGTCGCAGCCCAGAACTGCCAGGTGTGAGGGGCCAGGAGCGGCATGCCCTCGGCGGATCTGAGGCCCTGACTCAACGTCACCATCACGCCCTCACCCGGTTTGAGACGGCCTGATGGATCAAAGAACCCCTGATCGCCTGCCACCGCATACGATCCCTGGTAGACGCCGGTCTGCCGACCATGGGCGGTGAACGTGCTCGTGTCCACGCTGGCGCCATCGGGGGACAGGGTGAACTGGGCGGCAATATCGGCCTTGCGGGGCACATCGAGGGCATTGCCCGCCGGGTCCGTTGCCAGCACGTTGAAGAGCGCGCCCACGGTCACCTGGAAGGAACGGACGGTCTCGGTAAGCCCGTCCGTCACCGTCACAGCAATCATGGCTGTGCCCCATTGACCGGGGAGCGGCGTGAAGCCCAGGGCACCGCTGCCATTTGGGCTGGTGTAGGTGACCACCGGGTGAGGGATCAGCGCCGTGTTGTCGGAGGCAGCGGTCACAGAGAGGGCTTGGGTCTCTAGCGGACCGGCGGTAATGCCGGTCAAGTCAACCGTCTGTGGTCCCGCGCCCTCCCCGATCTCGAGGTCGGGCAAGGGATCCAGGGTGGGGGGGTCGTTAACGGGGTTGACGGTGACCTGGAAGGAGCGAGCGGTCTGCGAGAGCCCGTCGGTCACGGTGACCACGACTCGCGCGGTGCCAAAGCGATCGGGCTGAGAGGCAAAGGTGAGGGTGCCGGTGGCGTCCGGACTCTGGTAGTTCACGGTAGGATGGGGCAGCAGCCCAGTATTGGTGGAAGCGGCGGTCACGGCGATGGGCTGGATCTCAAGGGGCCCGGGGCCTATGCCGGAGAGCTCCACGGTCTGCAGACCGGCGTCCTCTTTGATCGTCAAATCCCCGATCAGGTCCAGCGTCGGCGCATCGTTGACCGGCGTGATGGTGACCTGGAAGGAGCGCACCGTCTCGGAGAGGCCGTCCGTGACCGTGACCACAATAGTGGCTACCCCATAGGCTTCGGCAAGAGGAGCGAAGCTGAGGCTCCCATGGGTGTAGCGCCCCGGGCCGTTGTCGTAGTCGACCGTGGGATGAGGAATCAGGGGGCTCGTCGAGGCAGCTGTGATGGCAAGATCTGGGCGTTGTTCGCCCTCGTTACTGGGACCGTAGCCAACGCCCACTAGGCTCACCGTCTGGGTCGAGGTATCCTCCTCAATGGTCAGATCGGGGAGGGGATCCAAGGTCGGCGGATCGTTGACGTGCTGGACCGTGATCCAGAAGGTGCGCATCGTCTGCGAGATGCCATCGCTTACCATCACCTCGATCTGGGCACTGCCGAATGCGTCGGCCACCGGGGCGAAGCTGAGGGTGCCGGTCGGGTTGGGACTGGTGTAGATGACCATGGGGTCGGGGATCAAGCCAGGGTTGGAGGCCGTTCTGGCTGTCACGGTCAGGGTTTGGTCCTCGTTGAAGGCCCCACTGGTGATGCCGGTCAGCGTAAGGGCTTGCGTTGGCGCGTCCTCGTGAGTGGTCACGTCGGGGATATTGTCCAGCGTCGGCGCGTCCTCGACCGTGCTGACGGTGACCGTGACCGTGGCGCTGTCGGTGAGCCAGCCGTCGCTCGCTATGTAGGTGAAGGTATCCTGACCATAGAGGTCCGGTAACGGGCTGTAGCGCACATGGCCCCCGACTATGACGGCTGTGCCAAGGGTGGGCGCGCTGACGGCCGACACCGATAGATCCTGACCATCGGGGTCACTGTCGTTGCTCAGCACGTCGATGACCACGGCGACATCCTCATCCGTCGTCACCACGTCGTCCTGGGCCACCGGCGGGTGGTTGGTGCCCCCTACCTCGACGGTCACCGTGGCCGTGTCGGTCAGTCCGCCCGGGTCGGAGACTGTATAGGTGAAGACCTCTGGCCCGGCATAGCTACTTCTCGGAGTGTAGCTGATGACGGTGGTGCCACTCACAACGGCCGCCCCACCCTGATCCGGAATGCCGACGCCCGCCACTGCCAGCGCGTCTCCATCGGCATCCCAATCGTTGGCGAGCACGTCGAGTGAGTTGGCCCTGCTGTTCACGGGCACTGCAAAACTATCATCCCGGGCCTGGGGCCAGTGCTTGTTGTTCACCCAGACTGTGTTTGGGGCGCCCTCGCTGGCGTTGCCAACGAAGGCATCGAGGTCGCCGTCGCCGTCGAGGTCGCCCAGCGCCACGGCGTACGTGCATTCGAGCCCCAGATTCTGACCACTATCCGCAAAGACAGCGGCGCCGCCGTTCAGCCAGACCTTGTTGGGTTGGGTATCGTTCCCGACGAAGACATCCAGGTCCCCGTCGCCGTCCAGGTCGCCCAGCGCCACGGCGTGGGTATAGGATGCGCCCAGGGCCTGGCCGCTGTCGGTGAACGTGCCTGTTCCGTCGTTAAGCCAGACCCTGTTGGATTGGCCCGCGTTTCCGACGAAGGCATCCAGGTCCCCATCATCGTCCAGGTCACCCAGCGCGACGGCCCTCGTGTCTGATGCGCCCAACGCCTGGCCGCTGTCGGTGAAGAGCGCCGTCCCGTTGTTCAGCCACACCTGATTCGCGTTACCGAGTGAGCCGCCATTTCCGATGAAGGCGTCAAGGTCTCCATCGCCGTCCAAGTCACCCAAAGCCACGGCTGTGGTGTACGAGAAGGCCAACGTCTGGCCGCTGTCGGTGAAGAGACCGCTCCCATCGTTCAACCAGACCTGATTGGATTGATAAGAAGGCCAGCTTCCGCCATTCCCAACGAATGCATCCAGGTCCCCATCGCCGTCCAGATCGGCCAAAGCCACGGCCAGAGTCTCGGAGATGCCGAGGGTTTGACCTGTGTCGACGAAGGTACCGCTCCCGTCATTCCGCCACACCAGATTGGCCTCACCAGGCCAGCCGCCATTTCCGATGAAGGCATCGAGATCGCCATCGCCGTCAAGGTCACCCAGCGCGACGGCCCTCGTGTCTGATGCGCCCAACGCTTGGCCGCCGTCAGCGAAGATCCCCGTCCCTTCGTTGCGCCAGACGCGGTTAGGGTCGCAACCGTTCCCGGCAAAGGCGTCGAGGTCGCCGTCGCCGTCCAGATCGCCCAGGTCGACTGCCATGGTCATGGAGAGGCCCAGGGTTTGGCCGCTGTCGGTGAAGACACCGGTGCCCCCCGTCGCTGCCGCCCAGAGCTGCCAGACCGCCGGCAGGAGAGGCCCGACGCCGGATGTGTTGAGGGTGTCGGGGGTAGTGAGGGGCCGCGGGAGACGATCAGCATGTCCCTCGCCGCCCGTGACTGTCACCATCAGCGTCAAGGCGATGCCAAAGGTCACCGCGCTGCAGATCATCATCCAAGCTCTCCTGATTCCCATGGTGTGCCTCCTGCCTCTTGCCTCTTGCCTCACGCTGGTGTTCAGTCGGTCCCTCCATCGCTTGCTGAAGAAACCGAAACAGGGACTGGGGATCGGCAAAGGCGTGACGCTCGCTGCTGCCGGGGCTCTGCAGAGAGGCACGCCAGGACCGCTCGCCGCCGGTGCGAACCTCCCACAGGCGCAACACGTACGACTGATGGCGTGGTCGTCGGTCAGACACAGCAACTCCTAGGGGAAAGGCTCATCATTCGCGTCCTCCAGGTTGAATCCGCATCTCGCCAAGGGATTTGCGCTCGCGTCGAATCCATAGCCGGGCGTTTCGCGCGGTATGATCATTCTACGAAACCATCGTGGATAGAACGTGGAATGGGGAGGGGGCATTTGAGTATTTTTCCACGTTGGGGTACAATAGCGTTCGCCTGGACCGCAACCAGGAAGCGTTCAAGACCGATTTCGCTTCCTAGATCGCTCACCAGACCGGTCTATCTCGGCCAGAACGAATGCCTTCCTGAGCACGGCCTTGGCTTCCTCAAGGAGGAACGATGGCACACCTGTCGATACACCTGCTGGGGCCCTTTCAGGTAGCGCTGGGCAAGCAACCCGCGACGGGCTTCAGGTACGACCACGTTCGAGCGCTGCTGGCGTACCTCGCTGTGGAGGCAGGCCGGCCGCACCGCCGCGAGAGGTTAGCGGGCCTCCTATGGCCCGACCAGCCGCATACCCAAGCCCTCAGCAACCTGCGCTATGCGCTCTACAACCTGCGCAACGTGCTTCACGATCGGCAGGCCGATCCTCCCTTTCTTACGATCACGCGCCAAACCCTACAATTCAACACGGCCAGCGACCACTGGCTGGATGCCAGCGCCTTCGAACAGCATGTCGCAGACAGTCGCTCGACCGACGATCACCCCCTCCATCCACGGTGGGAGCCGTTCCCGGAGAGGGACGCCATTTGCCACCTCGAGTCCGCCGTCGCTCTCTATCGCGGCTGCTTCCTGGAGGGGTTCTCCCTGGTGCGCAGCCCCCCCTTCGAGGCGTGGCTGCTGCTCAAGCAGGAACACCTGGCCCAGCAGATGCTGTCGTCGCTCCATCGCCTGATTCAGATGCATATGACGCGCGGCGCGTACCGGCGAGCCGAACCGTACGCCCGGCGACTGCTGGAGTTGGAGCCGTGGGACGAGGAAGCACACCGACAGCTGATGCGTCTCTTGGCGCTGAGCGACCGACGCAGCGCCGCCCTGGCCCACTACGAGGCTTGTCGACGCCTGCTGGCGCAGGAGCTGGGCGTGGAGCCGGCAGATCAGACCACTGCTCTGCACCGTCAGATCCGGCACGGGTTGCTGAGCCGCCAGACCAGCCCCCCCTCCACTCCCGCGCCCGTCAGCAAACCCGCTCCTTTCGTGGGTCGGGCACGGGAGCTGGCGAGGCTGGACCACTTCCTCCGCCTAGCGTTGGCCGGGCGGGGCCGGGCGGTCTTCGTCACCGGGGCTGCGGGCAGCGGCAAGACCGTGCTCATGGATGCGTTCGCGCGGTGGGCGATGGCGGCGCACAGGGATCTGATCGCGGCCAGCGGGACGTGCAGCGCCCAGGCCGGCATTGGGGATCCCTATCTCCCTTTCTGTGAGATTCTGCGGATGCTGACCGGCGACGTCGAGGCCTGGCGCGCGAGCGGGGCTATCACGGCCGAGCATGCCCGCCGCCTGTGGGCTGCATTCCCGGACGCCCTGCAGATGTTGGTCGGAGAGGGACCGGACCTGGTCGGTCGCTTCCTGCCCAGCAAGGCTTTGGCACTGCGGGCCGAGGCCTTTGGACCGGGGGATGCCGACTGGCAGGCCCGGCTCAATGACCTGACCACGCGCCAGGAGGCGAGGGCAGACCCGGCGACATGGACGCAGACGCAGCTCTTCCAGCAGGTGACCGACGTCCTACAGGCCCTGGCGCGTCGGAACCCTCTGCTCCTGGTGGTGGACGATCTGCAGTGGGCTGACGCCGGTACCGCCAGCCTGCTCTTTCACCTGGCACGGCACCTGGCGGGCCAGCGCATCCTGATCGTCGGCGCCTACCGGGCCGCCGATCTGGCCTCCGAGCGGGACGGCGAGCGGCACCCCCTGCAGCCGATCGTCAACGAACTTCAGCGCGGCTTCGGAGATATCCGGCTGGATCTGAACCGAGCCGACGGCCGCCAGTTCGTGGAGGCCTACCTGGACAGCGAGCCGAACCGGCTGGGCACCGCGTTCCGCGAGACCCTCACCCGGCACACGAACGGCAACCCACTGTTCACCGTGGAACTCCTGCGAGGTCTGCAGGAGCGAGGGGGCCTGGTGCAGGATGCGTCCGGTCGTTGGACGGCGGACCCGGACCTGGACTGGGAGCAGCTCCCGGCGCGCGTGGAGGGGGTCATCGCCGAACTTATCGGCCGGCTACCCCCGGCGTGTCGGGAGACGTTGACGGTGGCCGGTGTGGAGGGCGAGACCTTCACCGCCGAGGTGCTGGCCCGCGTGGAGGGCGTCGACGAGGCGCAGATCGTCCGTCGTCTGAGCGGCCCGCTGGGCAGGCAGCACCGCCTGGTGGTGGCAGACAGCGTGCGGTGGGTGGGCGGACGGCGCCTCTCCCGTTATCGCTTCCGCCACGCCCTGTTCCGGAGCTACCTGTACGGCGGCCTGGACGCGGTGGAGCGAGCGCGGCTCCACGAGGCCGTGGGGACGGCGCTGGAGGCGCTGTACGGCGAGCAGGTGGTAGAGATCAGCGGATCGCTGGCGCACCACTTCGAGGCGGCGGGGGTGACGCCCAAGGCGGTGGACTACCTGCTGCAGGCCGGGAAGGAGGCCGTGCGACTGTCGGCAAACGAGGAAGCCGTCGCTCTGTTCACCCGGGGGCTCAAGCTGCTGGAGGCGCTGCCGGAAAGCCTGGAGCGCGATCGACAGGAGTTCGCCCTGCGGCTGGCGCTGTACGCGCCCCTCACAGCGACGCAGGGGTACGCGTCCAGCGATCTCGCCCGCTCCGACGCCCGCCTGCACGAGCTCGGGCTACGCCTGGACGAGGAACAAACCCTCATCCCGGCTCTCATCTCATTGGCCGGCTTCCACAGCTTTCGGGCGGAGTTCCCTAGAGCGATTGACCTGGCCGAACGGGCCTTGGCGCTGGCGGAACGGGTGGACGCACCGGGGCACGTCGTCTGGGCAGCCCAGGTTCTCGGCATGACGTTGCTGTATCGGGGAGACCCCCTCGCCGCCCTCCGATACCTGGAGCGGACGCTGGAGGTCGATGCTGCGCATCACCAGGCCATGCTCGACGTGCGGGGCCGAGACCCCCGGGTCGTCTACCGATCGTTCGCCGCCTGGGCAACGTGGCTCCTAGGCTACCCCGATCAAGCGCGCCAGCTCGGTGAGGACGCGCGCCGCCTGGCCGAGGAGATGGACCATCCGCCCAGCGTGGCCATGGCCTTGCTGGTGGGGAACATCATCCCGCGCTTGCTGGGCAGGGAGTACGAGGCCATTCCGGGCCTGACCGACGCTTTCACGGATCTCGCTGTGGACCACAGACTGGGACTCAGCGTCGCGGGCGTGCGCGTGGCCCGTGGGAGGACGATGGTCCACCAGGGTCTGGTCAAGGCCGGAATCAAGGAGATGCAGGAGGGGTTGGAAGATTGGCAGGCAACGGGCACGCAGGCTTGGGCCTCTCTATACCTCGGCCTGTTGGCGGGCGCCTGCCTGGAGGCAGGGCAGTTGGAGAAGGCACGGGACGCCCTGGATGAGGCATTCGCGGCTGTGCGCCAGAGCGGCGAGCGCATAGTCGAGGCGGAACTTCATCGGCTGCGGGGTGAGATGTTGCTGGCCCTCCATGAAGACGATGCGGCGCCAGCGCCGGACGCAGAAGCCTCTTTTCGACAGGCCGTCGAGGTAGCCCGCCAGCAGCGGGCCAGATCCTGGGAGCTGCGGGCCGCGGTGGACCTGAGCCGCGTGTTGCAGCAGCGGGGGGAGGTGTAACCTTCCCGAAAGCTGCGATGGTTGGTTGGCGGTGGGGCTGGGTTGGTGTGGGCGTTTGGTCGTTGTTCACGAGTCTTCCTTTTCTGCTTTCGGGAAGGTGGCGACTAAGGCACGGGCAGCCTCCTGAGCCGCCTGATAGACGACCTTCAGAGGGACGTCGCGCTCCTCGGCCCGGCGACGGCAGTCCCGGAGCTCCGGCGCCACATTCATCACCGTCTCACCGCGAGAGGCCACCTTGACGCTCACCGCGCCGTAGGGCGTCTCCACCTCGATACGCTCGCGCCTGAGCTTCCAGCGTTGCGCGGCTGTGAACCGCACGCCGATGGTCGTGGTCTCGGTGAACAGCACGTCCACCACCTCGGGCACCCGGCCCTCCGCTACCAGGACGCTCAACTGCACGCCGGGGCGGTTCTGCTTCATCGCGATCGGGGTCAGGAACACGTCAACGGCGCCAGCGTCGAAGAGACGCGTCATGACGTATTCGTAGAACTCGGGGTTCATGTCGTCGATATTCATCTCGATGACGGTGACTTGGTCTTGCTCATAGCCGGCAGCGCCTTCGGCGCTCTCTCCGATCGAGACCCGCAGCAGGTTCGGGTGTGGTAGTTCGCGCGTACCGGCGCCGTAGCCGATCTGTGCCACAGCCATGGGCGGGGCAGCGCCAAAGCTCTCCACCAACGTGGTGAGGATCGCCGCGCCGGTGGGCGTCGCCAGCTCTGCATCCACATCCCGTCCATAGGTGGGCACACCCTTCAGCAGCTCAGCCGTCGCCGGCGCGGGCACGGGCATGACGCCGTGCGCGCAGGTGACCGTCCCCCGACCAACCCGAACCGGTGAGGCATAGGTGTGCTCAACGCCGAGCAGGTCGAAGCCGACCACGGCGCCAACGACATCGACGATAGCATCCACAGCGCCGACCTCATGAAAATGGACGTGATCGACGGGCATACCGTGGACCTTCGCCTCCGCCTCGGCCAGGCGTCGGAAGACAGTCAAGCTCCGCCGCTGGATGCGCTCCGGCAGGTCGCTGCCGGTGATGATGGCCTCAATGTCGTGAAAGTGACGTTCCGGTCCCTGATCCTCTATCTCGACAGTGACGTGCGTGCCGCTCAGGCCGCGCCGCTTCACGGCATCAGCGTGAATCACGTAGCCAGAGAGACCCAGGTGGGCGAGTTCCTCCTGCAGGTCGTCCAGCTCCAGACCAGCATCGAGCAGCGCTCCCAGGACCATGTTGCCGCTGATGCCGGAGAAACAATCAAGATACGCAACGCTCATCAGTCTCCCTCTCGCTCTATTGGTTGATCAAATGAGCCACATAACCCGCACCGAAGCCGTTATCGATGTTGACCACCGAGACACCTGGAGCACAACTGTTGAGCATCGTCAGCAGCGCCGACAGGCCGCCAAAGCTGGCACCGTAGCCCACGCTGGTGGGGACCGCAACCACAGGACGGTCCACCAGGCCAGCCACGACGCTGGCCAGCGCGCCCTCCATACCGGCCGCCACCACCAAGACATTAGCGTCGAAGAGCCGCTCCCGGTTTCCGAACAGACGATGGATGCCGGCCACGCCCACATCGTAGAGCCGTTCCACGTCGCTGCCGAGCGTCTGGACGGTGACGGCAGCCTCATCGGCTACCGGGATATCTGCTGTGCCGGCGCTCACGACGAGGACGGTCCCGCGCCCGCTCGACGGCGCTGGCTCCCCGACGACGACCATGCGCGCAGCGGCGTGATGGACAGCGTCGGGAAACGCCTCCTCCAGAGCTTCCGCCACCTCGGCGCTGGCGCGGGCGGCCATCACTCGACCTTCCCGGGCACGGATGCGCTCCACGATCCCCACGATCTGTCCAACCGTCTTGCCCGGACAGAAGATGACCTCGGGAAACCCCTTGCGCAGCGTTCGATGGCTGTCCAAGCGCGCGAACTCCAGATCCTCGTAGGGAAATCCCTTCAGGCGCTCCAGGGCCTCGTCGATGCTCAGCTCCCCTTTCTCTACATCTACCAGCAGATGGCGTAACCAGTGTGATTCCATAACACGTCCCACTTTGTCCTGTCTGCTTCAGACGCAGCCATCCCCTCCCTCCTAACGAGAGCGTCACCTCGTCGCCTGAGTCAGCTCGACGAGACGCCTGACTGTCTGCCGCACGCTTTCCATCCCCACGTCGTCGGCCTCGGCACCCTCGGCTCCCTCATCGACGGACCAGACTGTGCCGCCTAGGTTTGCACCAAACGGGCCGCCACTGACCGGGATCATCTTGTTGGCCAGGTAGAAAGCGTGGATCGCCATGATCGCGAGCTCCTGCCCACCGGCCCGATCACCTCCCACTGCCACTGCCGCGCCGATCTTGTCCTTGAAAGCATCAATATCCTTGGCGACGACCGCCCTGCATCGATCGAGGATGGCCTTCAGCTGCCCGGAGAGCGTGCCATGATAGACCGGCGTTCCCAGCAGCCATGCGTCAGCCCTCAACATGCTGGGGTACATCGCCGCCACATCGTCCTCGAAGACGCACCCTTCTTTCTTCCGCACGCAGTAGTCGCAGTGAATGCAGAAATTGATCTCTTTCCCCCGCACAGATATAAACGTTGTATCGACGTCCCTCAGGGTTCGCGCAAACGCCAGGGCCTCCTTGACGACATAGCTCGTCGCGCCCTCGCGGGGGCTCCCCGAGATTCCGAGCAGCTTCAACGTGCCCATAGGGTCACCCCTCACCTTCAGCGCAGAATCCGCTTGTCTCCAAGTCGCTTCGTGACACCTATATCGTCCAAGTGCTCCAAGAGAGCCTGCGCGTACTTCCGACTCGAATCGAACATATCCCTTACCTCGGCTAGCGTGACATCGCCTTCGCGCTCGATCCACGCCCGAATCCGTTCCACCATGTCCCGGTAGGTCTCCGGCAAGAAGACGACGTCTGGCGAGATCTGCACGAGGTCGCGTCGGCTGATCAGGACCCTGTACACCTCCTCACCGGCCACATCTATGCATTCCTTGACCGACGGCGTCGCATAGGGATGACGATGGAAGCGAGACAGCAACGCCTCAACGTGCTGCTGCTGCCGCTGCGTCAGCTTGACTGTATGGGAAGGCAGCCGCACAGTGGCTCCTTCATCAACAACGACGTCCGCACCATGGGCGCGCGCCATCGCCGCGTCGAAAGCCTGGGGGGACAGATGCAAACTACTGCGCAGCGCCTCGCGGGGCATTCCTTTTCGCAGGGGCAACGTCTGGTGATAGGATGATAGAGTGTCGACGACACGCTCTACCAGGCGGGACCACCATTCCCGGCTCACAATCAGGGTCTTGGAGGAGACGAGCTGTTCTACATCATCGATATCCTGGCCTGCGGCTCCAGCCAGGCGTACCGCTTGCCCGCCCTTCAGAAGCTCAACAAGAGCGTCGGCGGCAGCGTCGCCGAGCTGACTGGTCTCCAGTAAGTCGTCGGCCGGAGCGGGGCCCTGCCGCTCAAGAGCCTGCAACAGGATCTCCGCAGGGTTACCCCCTGCCAGCGTCTCCAGACGATCGATGACCTGGGGACGGAAGCGGCGATGTTTGCGGCCGGGATTCGGATCGACTACGATACCTCCGCCAACAGTCGTGGGGGGCGAGGGCAGGCGGACGATGTAGCGATCTCCCCTCACCATCGCCACCGGCTCTCGAAGCTCCAGTTGCACCCAGCCGACCTGTTCCGGCAGCAGCGCCTCTTGTCCCAGGAGACGTACACGGGCCATCACTTGGGCTGCACCCGTGTAGAACTTGAGCTCCGTGTTGTGACGCAGCGAGCGCGGCCCGGGATCGGGCTGTGCAAACTGTCCCAGATCCGGCCAAAGGATATCGGGCAAGTAGCGCATTCGCACGTCCACCAGCGTGGTCGCGTGCAGCCAGCCTGGGGAGGTCACCACATCACCACGCTTGAGCTGATGCCTGTCAACACCACTGAGATTGATCGCCACGCGGCTGCCCGGCACGGCCTGCTCGATCTTCTCTTTATGGGTCTGAAGGCCACGAATACGAGCTTTCAGCCCCTCAGGCTGAATCTCCACCTCCTGCCCCGTCTCCAAGCAACCATCGATTAGGGTGCCGGTGACAACGGTGCCGAACCCGCTGACGGTGAAGACCCGATCAATGGACAACCGAGGGCGACCACGGTCACGCTGGGATTCGGTATCGGCGAGGACGCTCTGCAGCTCATCCAACAGTCGATCAAGGCCGCGCCTGTCCTGGGCGGAGGTCAACACCAGCGGCGCATCCTCCAAGACGGTCCCCGCCAGCGTCTCGGCGACGTCCTCCATCACCAACTCAAGCCATTCATCGCTCTCCGCGAGATCGATCTTGGTGATGGCGACGACGCCTGTCCCGATCCCCAACAGGTCCAGGATGGCCAGGTGCTCTCGGGTCTGGGGCATCACGCTCTCATCGGCAGCGACGACAAAGATCGTTCCATCGATGCTGCCCACGCCGGCCAGCATGTTCTCAATGAAATCGCGATGACCAGGCACGTCAACGATGCCCACGGGTTCACCATTGGGCAGCGTGAGCCAAGCAAACCCCAGGTCGATGGTCAGGCCTCGCTCCTTCTCCTCCCGAAGTCGATCCGGGTCAATCCCCGTCAGGGCGAGGATCAGGGCAGATTTACCGTGATCTACGTGACCAGCCGTGCCGATGACGCGCATACCTTGCTCCCCTCACTCGCCACGCAGGGTGGCCAGCTGCTCGTCGATCGGAGCGACGAACTCCTCGTACACGTCCTGAGCAGCGCTCAAAAGCACCCTGGCATCAGCGCGCTGAGCTTCCCACAGAGCGCTCAGCTGATCGCGGTACAGTTTCGCGATCTCTTCCAAAGCCTCCAAACGCCTCTGTTGCCTAACGTCAACGTCGTCTTGACGCTGCCAACGCTGATCCACGACGACCTCTCGTTTCTTTAGCTCCTTGGCTCGCTCCGTTTGCCACTCCTCCCATTCACGCTCGATGCGCTCCTCGGAGATGCGCTGTCTCTCAGCCATCTCGTCCTGACGTCTCTCAATGCGTGTTTTGAACGTCTCTAGGGCACTGAGGGCTTGCTTCACCTGCTGCCTTCGCTCAATGAAGCCATGCGTCTGCTCACGGACTCGCTCCAGCTCCTCGGCTACCTCCTCACCTTGGTTCAGGTAGGCTTGCATCTTCTGCTCGCGCTGGAAATCAGAGATGCGCAACTCTTCAATTTGCTCATCGTATTTCTTCGTTGCCTGGATAGCCGCTCCGATACGAGATCGCTGTTTCTGTACGCTCTGTTCGACGAGAGGGATCTTCGAGGCCAGGTTCTCGATCTTCTTATCAAGCTCAGGTATGTCTTTTTCCAACTCAATGAGGCGACGATGATCAGAGCGGCGCCGTTCCTCCAGATAGGATACCGCGTTCGTCGAATCCTCAACTCGCTTATCCATGTCGGCCACGGTACCTTCCAGACCCTGGACGTTCCGATTCATCCGTTCCAGCTCGGCCTGACGTGCAACCAGTTGCTCGTCGTAACGTGGCAGCACACGGAGCTCCTTCTCCAGACGACTGAGGTGCTCCTTCATCCCTTCGTGTTCGATTCGCCGCAGCCGCTGGGCTTCAGCGCGCTCCTTGCGCCAATTCTCGTCCCGCTCCTCGAGTTGAAAGGTCATCTCCCTCTTGTAGTTAGAGACCATCTGCTCAAACTCATCAATCCTGGACAACGTGCTCTCCACACGAGCCAAGGAACTTTGAAGATCTTGTATTCGGCTCGCCCCCCTCGCAATCTGTCTCTCTTGTTCTCTCAACTGCTCTTCAAGCTTTGCGATGGTAGCTTTGTCCTTGCGCCTCTCCTGATCGAGCCACTTGAGAGTTTGCAGCGCCTGCGACAGATCCATCGACTCGGTTACCTTCGTTACCATATTCAACTCCCCTATGGTGAGCGGCCCAACGCTGGGCTTAGCCGGACCCATCGGATGATTGTCCGCGAGATAAACAGATGCCCCGGCGATCGATTATAACATCTTTCCCCTGCAAGGACAACGACTTTTTGTCCATCTCAGCCTACTGTGCTATAATCGAGATATCATTGGCGGCGCATCTGCTTACAGAGGCTCTCATGGGGACAAATCGAATGACCACGAAAAAGATCACCAATAGAGACCGCCGCAAGGCGTTGGAACACCAGAAGGCCGGTGTTGAAGCTTACGAGGCGTGGAACGTTGACCTGGCAATCCAGGAACTCAAAGCCGCTGTCGAGCTCAACCCCGAGAATCCCGATTATCACTTGAACCTCGCTCAGGCTCTGGCCCGCAGTGGTGACTATGACCAGGCTCTTCGTGTCCTGGCTGATTTCATCAGGTTGGAGCCCGATTCCCACCTGACGGATCGCTTCGAGCAACTCTTCGCCAGCGGCATGGATGAGGTGGAGCAGGTACTCACCACCAAGATGACTCAGGCCGGGATGCCGGTCGAGGAGGTGGGTGCAGCCCTTCAGATGTGGTTGGAGTACCGGGTCGCGCTGGGCCGCGAGCAACTGATCATTCGCAAGGCGGAAACGTGGGCAGCGGCCCTAGACTACATCGTGCGCAAGGTCAATCTACGCCCGGTAAGACGATATAAAATAGCTGATTTCTACGGCGTCAGTGACAGCGCTGTCCGAGATCGACACCGCGATTTGATCGACAAGCTTGACGTCATGCCGTGCGATTATCGCTACTTCGCCGGCGAGGAGAATCCGCTGGATAAGCTCGTAGAGGCGGCGGAATTGCTGGAGGAGCTAGAGACCCGCTTCCAAGAGACGTAGCAGGTGGCAACTGCTCAAAGGAAAGCATCCTGAGTCTGTTGGAGGATGCTGGCACGGTCTCATGCCACAGTCGTTTGGATCGCGCGCGTCGCTCCTGCTTTCCTCAGTGCAGCGATCACCTGATCCATACCTCCGGCATGGACCAGCGCCAGCATGTTCCCACCTTGGCCGGCCCCTGAGAGCTTCGCACCGGTCGCGCCCGCCATCCGCGCGGCCTCGACCAACCCATCCAGCGCAGACGACGAGACGCCGAGATCGACAAGGAGCCCGTGGTTCTCATCCATCAAGGGCCCCAGGGCGTCGACATCTCCTACCTCGATTCGGCGACGCGCCTCCCGGACGACATCTCCGATTCGCCTGAATAGCGCCTCGTAGCGCGCCGTCTCGCGCTGCCATCTCATTCGCACCCGGCTGACGAGGCGTTTCGTGGGGCTGGGAAGACCGGTATCGGCAATAAGCAACCTGAAAGGCGACCCAACAGACAACAACTCCGGCTCAGGGCCCCCCGCACGAGTGAAGTAGACCGGCCGCTCGTAAGCGATGACGGTGTTGTCGATGCCACTGGGCGTGCCGTGATGGATTTTCTCCACCTCATAGACGAGATCGCTCACCTCCGCCGGGGCAAGAGAGGTACCGAGAAAATCCGCCAGAGCCCGTACCAAGGCCGCCGAGACAGCAGCCCCACTGCCCAGGCCACTTGCAATCGGGATCGTGGATTGAACCGTGAGTCTGGCATCGGGAATTGACGTATGCAGATGGTCCAGCGCGAGGCGGGCAGCGGCGGCCAGTGGGGCGTCCTTCGGAGCCGCGGTCAGGTTGAAGGATTCACCCAGGTCAGCAGCGATCAAGGTCAGGCCACTACCGGATGGCGCGGGCTCAACATATGCCGTGGCCTCAACCTGAGTGACAGGGACTGCAATGGCCGGTTCCCCATAGACGACGGCGTGTTCGCCAAAGAGAATAGCCTTCCCAGGAGCAGACGAGCGAACCGAGGATCCTGTCACGTGATTGCTCCTACTTTCTGTGGCGAGCGGCCCAACACGTTGGGCTTGGAACCCATTCTGTCGACAGCTCTAATTGACAAAGCGCTTGTCCGATGCTAGACTTGGCGCAATGGCATACTCATTTGCTTGAGGCAGCTGCCCCTTCCTCCCGTGACGGCAGCAAGTCAGGCGCCAAGTCCAAGTCCTTAGGGCGCCAGAGCAACGAGGGGAAGGTAGCTGCGTCGACCTCCTGACCGAGTAACCTTGCATCAAATAGGAGAGGAAAGCATCCTGAGCCCGTCGAAGGGTGAATACCGATGGACCACCGTAGCGCCAAGCTGCTAAGAAGAGGGGAAGCCGCAGCGCGAAAGGGGCAGAAAGCCGAGGCGCGGCGCACGTTTCGGCATGTCTTGCACCGCGAGCCAACCAACTTGGCAGCTCTGCTATGGCTGGCGTGGTTGAACGATAACCCTCGTGCCAGCCTGGCGTACGCCGAGCGTGTGCTGACTCTTGATCCCGACAACGATCGTGCGCTCGCAGCCCGACAATGGGCTCAATCACGCTTGAGCTCCTCGGCGTCGCCCGAGCGCGCCTCTCACGAACCTCGGCAGGCCAACGCCCCCTTTGGCGAACGTATCGAATCCAACAGGCAATGGCATCAGGTCTTGCCTCTGGTTGCCCTCGGGTCCTTAGTAGCCTTTGTCGCCGGGATGCTATTGGTCATCCTATGGTACTCGCCTCAGGAACTGCCCGCAGTGGCAGCCAAGGCCGCCACCCCCTGCCCAACGCCGACCATCACGCCATCGCCAACGCCGACGCGTACCCCCACACCTCTCCCCACCGTCACACCGACCATAACGTCATCGCCGATACCGACCGCTACGCCGACGGAGACAGATACCCCAACGCCGACCCGGACACCGACCTGGACGCCGACCCCGACGGTGACGTCCTCTAACACGCCAACGCCGTTGCCGACGGCGACACCGCGTCCTACCGACCCGCCGCCCTCCCCCACACCCGAGGATCTTTCACCAGCACGATCCTCTTTTGGGGGCAACGTGCGTTGGATTGACGTAGACCTGAGCCATCAGACACTCACTGCCTACGTGGGCCAGTCCCCCGTCCGCTCCACGCTTGTCTCGACGGGGCTATCTCGGACCCCCACGCCGGTGGGCAAGTATCACATATACGTCAAATTCCTTCAGGACGACATGAGCGGGCCTGGGTACTACCTGCCCGACGTACCCTACACGATGTACTTCCATCGCGGTTATGGCATCCACGGCACATACTGGCACAACAACTTTGGCCATCCAATGAGCCACGGCTGCATCAACTTACCTACCGATGAGGCGCGATGGCTCTACCACTGGGCCTCCGTGGGCACATTGGTCAACATTCATTGGTGAGATCGCAGTCGAGTCTATCCAGGTCTCGAGAGGCTCACACTGCGACCTACCCCGGTGAGCGGCCCAACGGTGGGCTTGGCCGAACCCGGCTCCACAGTCTTATCAGCTCTCGAGCTCATCCCTCAGTCGGCTATCTCATAGCCGTACGAAGCCAGCTCCGTCGTCACTGGCGCAAAGGCGGACACAGTAATGACTGCCCGGTCGGACGCCTCGCTCAACGGGATAGGCCACGAGCCAGACTGATCTTGCTCAAGCTCCAAGCGCCTAACCGTTGTCTCAGGGCCGAAGAGGATCACCTGCACCAGCCAGTGCTGAGAGAGAACGTTGGCATGGCGGATGAAACCGGCCGATTCCCATGCCCCTTCATCTGCTTCGAAATCGCTCGCATAGCCGATCTCGGGGATACTGACGTCGTCCAAGACAAACCCGGGACGATTGACGGCATCGTCAGTGATGTACTCGAAGCGAAGAAGGACCCGCTGACCGGCATAATCTGAGAGATCGACCTCCTCTTTGATCCACTCCGGCGTCTCGCCATCGCCGCTCTGACCTGTGTAGGCCCAGCCAAATGAGTTGCCGTTAGGATTGGTGTCCACGCCAGAGGGAGTCTCAAGGATCTGCCAGGTCTGCCCTCCGTCAGTGCTAGCCTCCACGTAAGCGTAATCCCAGTTGTCCTCGATATCATACCAGACCCAATAGGACAGTGTGGCCTCGCTAACGTCTGAGAGATCGAAGGACTGCGTCAACGACATATCGGAGTCATCCCCGCGATTCGACCACCAGACGTACTGTCCGCTATGGGCCGTTGTGTCGACCAGGCCAACTTGGGTGGAACCGGTGAACGTGAGAGTCAACGGTCGCTTACTCTGCAACTCGATGTAATCGGTGCCGTGCTGATGCACAGTGGCCTTCTCCGAGACGGGGTAGGCGTTCTGAAAATAGGTCGTCTTGACATCGACGGTTGGAGGGTCGATATCCTCGTAGCCATAACGACCATCGTCGATGGTCGGGTCATCAAGTAGATTGGCAACGACCCAATCTCCAAACAAAGCATCGTAGGTCACACCGCTGCTTTGTCGACGGAGCACATCCTCCACACTGGCGAACGAATTCTCTTGATGAGCAACCAAAGCCTTTGTCGCATCAGAGCCGAAACGATCCAGGAAGTACGATGTAAACAGATAGGAACCTCCGTAGTTGCCTCCGGCAGCGCCGGGTCCAGATGGCCACGTGTTGAGCTGAGTATCCGGCGCGCTGGCAAAGAGGTAGTCGGCCCCACCGACGTCGAAGCCGTTCAGATAGGTCGCAAGCTCGGAAAACCCTTCATTCAGCCAGGTCTCCTCGTTGCGATCGTTGTACCAGTGGATCATATGCTGGAACTCGTGAGCCAACACCCCGTTGTAGAAGTCACTGTTCGGTGACACGTTGTCGATGTTGATGTAGAACATCTCCATCTCGTTGGAGTCCTCTCGAACCTGAGAGACGAACTCATCGGCGCTGGAGTAGTAGCCAGCGACCGTGCTCCCCAGATTCGTGGCGTGGAGGATACTCAAGTGAGGATCGTTGTCCACGCCCGGGTACCACTCGGAGCCGAAGAAGGCTCGATTGGTCGTGTAGGTCTGCTCCTCGAAGAGGTCAGCTGCAGCCTCCAGGTCTTCCTGATCAACGGGTTCGCCTTCCTCCACCCACATATAGACGTGCTCGGTCTTGTAACTCAACGTGGCATAGAGGTCGAAACGCTCTTCTGTGTCTACATTCGAGGCGTGAAAGAGGCGTCGCGTCCCTACCTCGTAGTCAGGTGAGCCCTCTTGGTTGATCGTACGCGGTGTGTCGGGCGGGAGCCCGCGCAGTCGAATCGCCAACTTGTGAAGGTCGCGCTCGGGAATGATCGTACCCTCTAACAACGCCTCAGTATCCTCTCCAAGGTCTCCCGCCGGATCTCGATTGAGAGTAGGCGTGGGAGCAGGCGTTGGCGTATCAAAGACTGGAGGGACTGTAACCTCGACCTCGGGCAGGGTTGGAAAGTCGCCCGCGCTGTTGAATACGACTAAGCTTACTGTACAACAACAGCAGGCTACGGCCAAGACCAAGACCAAGACAGCCACAAGAATGAGAAGATGGGAGGTTTTCATACAGTTACTCCTAAATACTCTTGATAAACGTCTGTATTTTCTTCAGTTAGATAGTATTATAGCACTAAGTCAAGCGTGAGGGAAGGACAACCAGCTGGCTCCTCGTTCGGCGCCACCGGCCCGACAAGCTGGCCTGTTAACCTCGCTCGAATTGGTCGCTTCGTCGCATTCGTGATATCATTATGTGGCTGAGTGTATCGTCGGCCTGCTAGATTGTGAGGGGAACAATGAGCGGAACACACGTCTGGTCAAACCTGCTAGATCTCTCCCTTATCTCTCGCGTGCGATGCAATCATGCGCTCGAACACGCGACCATGAAGGTACTTGCGGAGCGGCATAGTAAGATGCGCCTGGTGGGTCGCTCATCGTTCTGGGGCTTCACCATCTACGGTGACGTCGACACGGAAGATCTCCTCGACGCCGCTCGCGACGGCCTGCGGCGGCTGAAGGCCGGTCAGCGAAGTATGGCTATCCACCCCAACTGCGGCTCCAACTATGTTGTCGCCGGTACCATCGCGGGACTGGGAACATTCCTGGCTTTGGGAGGACTATCCCGCAACGAAGATGAGCGCTTTCTGGATCGACTTGCTCGCCTGCCGCTGGCTTGTGCCGTGGGAACGTTGGGGGTCATTCTGTCCAGGCCCCTGGGCACGGCCTTCCAGGCTCACATCACGACCGAGGCCAACGTTGGCGATCTACGTATCACGGGGGCCACGAGGAGCGAGCGAGCCGGCACCACGGTTCACTTCGTGCAAACGAAGAGCTAGTCCACAGCCCAGCAGAGGAACAGGCACTTCCGCGGTCTGGAGGAAGATGTGGGGCGGGTTTTGTGGGTGGAGCGGCGGCGCTACTCCGCATGCTCCGTAGCGCACTACGAACGACTACGAGATGACGAGGCCGAAACCTACCTTCTACGTTTTTCACGGTGAGGACGAGTTCACGCGCTCTGAGACACTTGCTGATTTCAAGCGTCGGCTCGGCCGCCTCGACACTGTGGGTTTGAACACCACTGTGCTGGACGGCAAGAGGCTCACGTTGGGCGAGTTGCACCACGCCTGTGACGCTATTCCCTTCCTGGCGGATAGGCGCCTTGTTATCGTCGAAGGTTTGCTGTCCGGTCTGACTCCTCGGAAGGGACATACCCTCTCCGACGCCAAGCGAAAGCTTCTCGACGACTTGGCTGACTATCTTCCCCACCTTCCACCGACGACACGCCTGGTCTTGGTCGAGGAACGCTCTCTGCCATCCACCCACCCGATCCTCAAGCTAGCCAAACGAGAACAGCGGGGGTACGTCAAGCGATTTGAGCGCCCAGACGCAAAGGCACTGCCCCGATGGATCAAGGGGCGAGTCCAGAAGCACGGCGGCGACATCGAACCACAGGCTGCGCATCGCCTGGCAGCTATCGTCGGGGCCAACCTACGCTTGCTCGATCAGGAAATCGTCAAGCTGGTCACGTACAGCGACGGAGAGAGAGCCATCACCGAGGCCGACGTAGCGTTGCTCGTTCCGTACTCCCAGGATGCGGTCATCTTCGACCTCGTCGATGCCCTTGGTCACCGCGACGGAAGCACCGCTGCCAAGACCTTGCATCGTCTGATCGATGAAGGAGAGCACCCGTTAGGGCTCCTGGGGATGATCACCCGACAGTTCCGGCTACTCATTCAAGTCAAGACGTTGAAAGCCAAAGGCGCCTCGTCGCGCGACGTGGCTAAGAGGTTGGGGATCCACCCCTTCCCGGCTCGCAAGCTTCACGGTCAAGCCACACATTTCACGCTGGCGCAGCTCGAGAAGGTCTACCGCCATCTATCGGAGATCGATCTGGACATCAAGACTGGAAGGATCGACGCGGAGGTGGCACTCGACCTACTTGTAGCCGGTCTGGCCACAACACGGCAGACGATGGACGGGGGACGGTAGACGATGGACGGGGTCTGGCCACGACGGAGTCTTGATGAGAATCATAGACGTGCAGGTCGGGTGCCCGTATCGGACCGCCGGTTCACGCGGAGTGTTTGGGCTGGTTTTGCCAAGCGAACGTGGCATGCTATAATCGAGGGTAAAGGCGATATCGCTCACAGGAGGATCCTATGGTTGAGAGAAGACTAGCGCTCCGTGATCGCATCATTGGCGTGCTGCTACGTGATGCACGGAGGCGGGACGGGCGGACAAAGACCGAATGCGCCGAAGCTCTGGGCGTCTCTCCCCGCACCATCGACGCCTATGAGGAGGGCCGCAAGTCTATCTCATTGCCAGAACTCGAGGTGCTTGGCTACGTGCTGGACACACCTGTCGACCGCTTCCTGGAACGCGAACCCAAGCTGATGGCGGATGCCGCTGCGCTTAAACCAGATTTCCAGGCCATACTGGATCTGCGGCATCGCATCATCGGAGCGCTTCTACGCCAAGCACGGGTGGACGCTGATATGAGCCAGGAGGATCTGGCCGATTTTCTCGATTGTCCGTCCAGTCGCATCTCTGACTATGAGCACGGAGAGCAATCAATGTCCGTTGCTGAACTAGAGTTGCTCGCGCGACACCTGGACTTGTCGCTAGAGCACTTCTTGAACGGTCGTGAGGGGACCGTGGGGATGTGGCACCAACAAGAAGAGGTCGATCGTCGCTTTCACGAACTCCCCAGGGATGTACAAGATTTCGTCGCCAAGCCAATCAACATCAAATACCTTGAGGTGGCCATGAGGCTGTCCCAAATGCCTGCAAGCAAGCTACGGGGCATTGCAGAAGGGCTTCTGGAAATCACCTACTAGCACAACGGATCTAACGCGGTAGACGATGGAGCTTCTGGAGTTTGCGAGGTGCATCGCATCCCAGGTGCCTCGCACGCACGGAACGTGCAAGGCACCCCACCTATGCATTGGAGGTACAAAATGAACGAGGTGATGTCTGCACAAGATATGAAGAAAGAGGGTCTGCGGCTGTTCCAAGAGGGGTTGTATCCCGAAGCTGCCGAGAGGTTCGAGCAAGCCCGTCAGACGTTCGAGGCCGAGGATGACGCAGTTGAAGCAGCAGAGATGCTGAACAACCTTGGCATCATCTACCGCATGCAGCGCGAGTGGGACAAGGCTGTCGAAGCATTGGAACAAGCTCAGTCCTCGTTCGCTCAGTTGAGCGAGCGCAGCCGGGAGGCTCAGGTGCTCGGCAACCTGGGAGGCCTTTACGCAAGCCAGGGACAGCGAGAGAAGGCAAAGGCCGCTTTGCGCGATGCGGCTGGCGTTTTCGCTGAACTGGGCGACGAACAACGACAAGGGGAGACACTGCTCGCCCTCGGTGTGCAGCAGTGGAAATCCGGTGATCGCCAGGATGGCCTAGCGACCTACCAAGCTGGCTTGGAGACGCTAGAGAAACCGTCGGGCGGCCAGAAGGCCTTGCGCGGGCTGCTCAAGCTGCGTACCAGGTTGCTCGGCATCGACTAGTCAACGGCAGACGATGGACGACGGACGGTAGACGATGGGGCCGCAGGGGCTGCCCTGAGGTCGCCTCGCTTACGGTCGAACGGGTGAGCTGTCCAGCGCGGGAAACAGCTAACGTAACTCGATCCACCTCGTCGGCCCAACCGTTGGCCTGGCCCTTCCCAGAACCGTCTGCTCACGGAGGCGCCCCACCGGCACTCGGCTGAGCTAGGCTCAGCTTGCCTTGCCTAACTACGAACGCCCTCCGCCCTTTCTCAGGCTCATAGGCCGGTACAATCAGCCTCTCAAGGTTGCTTCGAGGCCCCGCTCTAGCTCCTGAACGATGCTGGAGCGCACCCTGGCGACCTCCCCGTCGGTTAACGTGCGATCCTCGGCCTGGTAGGTGAGACGATAAGCCAAGCTCTTCTTGTTCGCCCCTACCTGGGGCCCCCGGTAGACATCGAACAGCGCCACCGAGCGCAAGAGCGTCCCCCCGGCTCGCACGATCGACTCACGCACGCGACCTGCAGGCATCTCCTTATCAACCACTACAGCTAGATCCTCGTACACCGGTGGATGGGTGGAGAGGGGCGTCATCTCTCGCGGAGCCCCCCAATGCGTCAGCAGCTCATCCAGGTCGCACGTCAACGCGCAAACGGGCTGTTCCGGCAGCCCAAACGCCTCTCGGACCAAAGGATGAATCTCTCCCATCACGCCCACCTCGTCGGTGACTGCGTCGGCCGGTCCGCCAACATGCACAGAGGCGCATCGACCTGGATGAAAAACATCGTGCTCGCCAGGCTCGAATCGGCCGTCAAGCCCTAATCCGGAAAGCAGGGCCTCCACCACGCCTTTCAGGTCGAAGAAGTCCATCCCCGTACGATCTTGATGCTCTAGCCACGACTGTTCCTCCCGGGGGCCGGTGATCACGATGTCTAGTCGTCGCGGCTCGTCGGGCAGCATCTCTCCCTCCGCAGGTATATAGACCCTGCCTATTTCGAACACGGCCACGCGGTCGACAAAGCGTAGATTTCTCTGGGTGGTGTCGAGCAATGAAGGCAGGAGAGTCTGGCGTAACGTGTCCTGTTCCGACGAAAGCGGATTACGCAGATGAAGATAGCCCTCGGGGTCCGGCATCGGCTCCCCAGGGTGGAGCTTTCCCTCATCCTCAAGGCTTACGAGCGAGTACGTGATCACCTCATCCAGACCACAACCGGTCAGTATGTCACGTACGCGCTCGGCGCCCGCCAGGCGCACGTTCTCCCGCTGTGGGGGGAGCTCGTCCCGCATCAACGTGGTTGGGAAGCGATCATAGCCCCAGATGCGCCCCACTTCCTCGACGAGATCGACAGGCCGTGTGACGTCCCGACGGTGTGAGGGCACAGTCACGGTAAGGAGATCGTCGCCTGCAAGCTCAGACACCTCGAACGCCAGGGACCTGAGGATGCGCACGATGTCTCCCTTCGGGACCTCAACGCCCAGCATGCGGGTCACGTACTCTGGATCGAGAGCAATAGCAGGCTCCGGCTTGCGACCTGGGTAGAGATCGCCTATGACGGGCACGACCGTCCCGTCCGCCAAGTCAGCCATCAGGTAAGCCGCTCGAGCCGCTGCTTTCGCCGTCAAGTCTGGATCCACACGGCGTCCGAAGCGCTGGCTCGCGTCGGTCGTCATCCCTAGCTCTCGGGACGTGCGGCGCACGTTGAGGTAGTCGAAATTGGCCGACTCCAAGAGGATATCAGCCGTCTCCGCAGAGACCTCGCTCTCCTCGCCACCCATCACGCCAGCCACGGCAACCGGGCCACCGCCGTCGGTGATCAACAGCATATCCTCGTCGAACGTGCGCAGCTTGCCATCCAGCGTTTTCATCTGTTCCCCGGGCTCGGCTCGGCGTACGATGATGGCCGGTTGATCCTCACCCGGTCGCGGCTGCAAGAGCTGGTAGTCGAACGCGTGCAGCGGCTGGCCCAACTCCAGCATGACGTAGTTGGTGATGTCTACGATGTTGTTGATTGGCCGCACGCCGGCGCGCCGAAGGCGCATCTGCATCCAGAACGGCGAAGGCCTGACATTCACATCTGCGATGAAAGCAGCCGAATAGCGCGGGCAGAGATCGGGGTCGGCGATACCCAAGACCAGGAAATCCGGATCGGGCACCAGCTCGGCCGGATGATGGTCCAGGGCTTCAAGTGCGTCCCGATTGAGTGGCACGTCGAGCAGCGCTGCTGCCTCCCGAGCGACGCCGATCATCGAGTTCAAGTGGGCGAACGGACCCTTAATATCGAACTCGAGGACGGCATCTCCCATATAGTCGACTAGAGGCATGCCGACCGGGGCATCATCCGGTAGATAGAGAATATCAACCTGCTCCTCGGAAAGGCCCAACTCCTTTTCTGAGCAGACCATAGCCCGCGAAGGGACACCTCGGATCTTGACCTTTCGCAGCATCATCATGCTTCGGCCCTCTGCGTGCCCGTCATAGAGTCGGGAACCCTCCAGGGCGAAGGCGACCTTCAAATGGAGGTCACTCTCCCCTTGACGCTCCACTAAGCTGGGAGCACCGGTGACTGCCAACTCGGTCTCGGCCCCACCGTAATCGACCTCGACAATGACTAGTCGATCCGCGTTAGGATGGGGGCGGACGGATCGGACCTCGCCCACCACGATCTTACCGGGATCCCAGGGCAGCTCGGCCTGCGGCAAGCCGAGGTACTCGATGGTCTCAACCTCGAGGCCGGCCAGCGTCAGCCGCTCGGCCAGCTGCTCGACGGGGATATCAATGTCCACATACTCTTTGAGCCAACTCATAGGTACCTGCATGACGTTTCCTCCTAGATTAAAGGATGAACCTGATTCGCAGTGTCACAGAAGCCGTCCTCGATCTGTCAAACGCCTAAGATTCCCATCAGTCGTTCGGCGTATGTCCCACCAAACTGCTCCTATGCCTCCCAAGAAAGCTATGGTGGTCAGCACGAGACCCACATACAGGGTCTGGGGAGCAAAGCGAAAAACGATCTCGTGGTCGCCGTCGGACAGGAAGACGCCGCGCAATGCGTGATTCACACGTATCAAATGGGCCGGTGCTCCATCCACTGAGACCTGCCAGCCAGGATAGTAGGTATCACTCAGGACCAGGAGCCCTGGGGCTGCCATCTCGGCCTTCACTTCGACACGGTGTGGTCTGTGCTGGGTGATGCGAACGACCGACGATGAGCGAAGCGGCGCGTTCGCCAGCGCCGCTGCCGCTTCAGCGGGCAGCGCCTCCTCCAGGAGAGCCGTCGTCCAGGGGTTGAAGTCAGCGGCCACGAGCCGATCCAGAAGCCTGTGACCCGGTACGACCTCCGTGCGGTGTACGACGTAGGCCCGCGGCAGGGCGTTGGGGTTCTCGTAGACCCACACCCCCTGGCGGATGTCTGCCAGCTGCAGTTGAACGCTTTGGGCCGTAAATGCGGGCTCCTCTTGAGCGTATCCTTCAGCCTGGCGAACCCGAACGGTAGCCCTGTCTTCTGCTTCCGGAGCCTCCAGCGTCCAGACAAAGGCTTGACCGGCCGAGTCGGTAACCGGTGCGAAGAAGAACGAATAGACGCCGCCATCTGGCAGATCTTTTCCGTCCACCGTCACGTCGGCCACCAATTCCCCACCCTCTTCGGCTCTCCACAGGAGGAGGCGTACGGAGTCCGCAGGAGCGTCGTCCACGTGCGCGAACTCCACGTCTATGCGATTCAGGCCCGGATGACGGGCGAGGAAGCGCGCCGTGACCCGGTCACCGGACGCTAGAGGCAGGCCCGAGCTTGCGGCCGGCTCACGGACTACCTCGACCGCGGTCAGCTTTTCGTCCAGCGGATGGGTTGACAGGACGTGCTTGACGTTCAGCAAGCTGAAGAGCGGATCGAAGTCGCTATTGACCAGCATGTTCTGGTTAGGCCGCATCCACCAAATGGCGACGTCATCGTCGATGGCCTTGACGAGCTCGCGGTATCGCTCCACCATCAAAGAGGAATACCCACCTGTCTCTGGGATGCCGAATACAGAAAGCACGTTGGGGCCGAAGATCACCCTATCGGTCTGGAGGGGCAAGGTGCGAGAGATAGCGTTATCTTGCTGAAGCAGATCCGTCACCTCGTTCTTTGGATAGAGAATCTCAAGGGAGTTGACCGGATTGAAGGGCATACCCCACTGCAGAAGGTCAACCGCCAGGAGAGGGATCAGAAGAGCAACTGCCAGGTTCTCTCTCCAGCGCATCAACAACAGACAGATGATGCCAAACGACCAGATCAGTACAGCGCGCCACACGTGAGGCGAGACGTCGGGCCAACGCGTGGCGATCTCCGCCCCCTGGTGCCAGATGAGCAGCATCGTGAAGCCCACCAGGAGCGCCAGTGCAGTAATCAGCGCCTCCCAGATGATCTCCCGGTCTTGACGCGCCACGTCCAACAGAGCATCCAGTCCGAAAGCCGCCGCAGCGCCACCGAAGAAGGGGATATAGGCCGACAGACTGATCAGTCGGAAGTAGCGAGCCCACGGCAGCCAGGCCAAGAGATAGACCAGCGGACTGCCCAGGACAATCAGCAAGACAACCACTTGCATAACGGGGAAGAATATCCCCACGGCTCGACGCACCCACGCAAGCGCAGCCAGCGCGAGAGGAAAGGCGAAAGCACCGTAGTAGACGGTCACCTCGGCATAGTTGCGCTGTCCCCAGTAGGGTGTGTGAACAGGGTTACCGTAGAAGTCTGGAATCCACAGGCTGATCACGTGTTGAAGGGGCCATCTCCCGGCCAGGAGCCCCGATACACTCATCACGCCTCGATGGCTCAATTGCGCAAGCTGATACGTGGGCAGCAATTGTATCGCCCCCACGCCAATCCCGACCAATCCGACCATGAACACCACGATCAGAGGCCGCCACACAGGACGACGCTCTTCCCAAGACAACGTGATCGTTCGAAAGAGGGCATAAGCCGCCAGGGCCATTCCATGGCCTAGAGCAAACTGGGTATGACCGCCTAGAATAGAAAGGCCGTACAGGCCTCCGGCTACAATCCCAGGCCAAAACCGACATCGACGCAACGCCAGTTGATAGAACAGAAAAAGAGCAGGCAACCAAGCCAAGGTGCCAAGTCGCTGTGGATTCTCGAGCCATACAACTGCGTTGCCGTTCAACATCCACGCCACGGCCCCGAAAAGCGCCGGAGGACGTCGAAGGTCTAAGACACGCAGCAGGGCAAACATAGAGACGCCCGTCAACACGAGATGAAACCACGCCAGTATGGGCAGCGCCCTTGCAGCGGACAGGAATAGCGCCGCCAAGGCATTGGGCGGGTAAAACGTCTGTGCGTTTGTATCGCCCATCACAGGATGACCGCTGAATATGTAGGGATTCCACAGCGGGTAGGTCCCCTGCCGAAGGGACGTGGTGAAAGAATGACGGTTGGGATAGAAGATGTAGAAAGGGTCGCTGAGCAGCGGATTCTGGGCCTGTTGAGTCACTTGTTTGTGCCACGGGGCAATTCCACTCTCCAACCCCAAAGGCAGCAGGGTATACCCAGGACGCAGAGCCGGTGCCAGAAAGAGTGTAGCCAGCAGCACGATGCCCAGCACGCACAGAAGATCATCTCGCTCCACAGCGACCCCCAGATTGACGAGAGATGGCTAGAACTGCCGCAGGAAGCGCAGATCGTTGCTGTAGAACAGGCGAATGTCGTCGATGCCGTGCTTCAGCATCGCCGGCCGCTCGACGCCAGGGCCAAAGGCAAATCCGCTCCATTCATTGGGGTCGTAGCCCCCATTCTCCAGTACCACCGGGTGCACCATCCCGGCCCCCGCAATCTCCAGCCAGCCGCTGTACTTGCAGACACGACAGCCCTCACCCTCGCAGAGGATACAGTCGATGTCGGCCTCAATGGAGGGTTCCGTGAAGGGGAAATAGGAGCCTCGGATGCGGATGCGGCGCTCGCCGCCGTAATACCGCCGGGCGAACTCCGTCAGCGTGCCGATAAGATCGGTCATCGTGATGTTGTGGCCGACCGCCAATCCCTCCACCTGGTAGAATTGATGCTCAGAACGCGCCGTCACCTGCTCATAGCGATAGCACTTGCCCGGGAGGATCACGCGAATGGGATCGGGATGATACTCGCGCATGGCCCGAATCTGACCCGGGGATGTGTGCGTGCGCAGCACCACGCCCTCGTCGACCCAGAAGGTGTCCCACATATCGCGCGCCGGATGGTGAGGCGGCATATTCAGCAAGCCAAAGTTCAGCTCATCGGTCTCCACCTCCGGTGCCTCATAGACCTGGAAGCCCATATCCCCGAAGATGTCATAGATCCGGCGCAGCGTCTGCGTGGTAATGTGGAGATGGCCAGGCCCGACGGGTCGGCCAGGGAGCGTGACGTCGATGGCGCTCTCCCCCAGCTCTCGTTCCATCTCCTCACGCTCCAATCTCCTGGCCCGCGCCTCGTAAGCGTCCTGCAGATCCACCTTAGCCTCGTTGGCCGCCCGCCCAAAGGCAGGTCGCTCCTCTCTGGGGAGACTGCCGACCGAACGCAGCATCTGCGTCAGTGCTCCCTTCTTGCCCAGGTAGCGTTTATGCCAGTCCTCAAGCTCCTGGCTGTCCTGCACGTCCTCCAGGGAGGAACGCGCCTCCTCTTCTACGCGACGCAGCTCATCCAGCATCAGATTCACTCCTTCTTTTGGTCACTCCACGTTGTGAATGATCTTCAGATAAAGCAGATCGGATTTCCACACCCGACATCCTTGAGCATAGACAACAAAAAACCCTCGCCCCATAGGGACGAGAGCGCAATCCTCCCGCGGTACCACCCCGCTTGACCCTGATCTGGGTCCACTCCTAGTCACCGACAGCGCCGACGAGCGCGATCAGCTGTCCCTCTAACGCTGGACCTGCGGAGCGAGCTACTTGTACCTGCGCGCACCAACACGATGCGCCCAGTCGTTCACCCGTCGGCTCGGGAGTGAACTTCGGTAGAGTTCTGCCCAGCAGGGCTCTCAGTCTGTGGCCCCGCCTCCCTGGAGGCTCCCCTCCACCTACTTTTCTCCGTCGCAGCCTTTGCTCAGTATCTCACTGTTCGACAAGCCGATTATGCCCCAGAAGTCGGCTTTTGTCAAGCAGCACCTGACGCTGGCCGACCTCTTTGACGCACAGCTTCGAAGAGGATGACCGCCGCTGCCACCGCTGCGTTGAGGGACTCGACAGTCGATTGGATCGGGATCGAGACCCGGCCATGCGCCAGTGAATGGGCTCTATCTCCAGCCCCGTGCGCCTCGCTCCCCACGATCAGCGCTGCTGGACGCGTCCAATCCACATCGGTGTAGCGCCTCGCGCCGCCAGCCGCGGCCAACCAGATGTCGCAGTCGGCGACCGTTTCGGCGATGGTATCCCAATCTGCATCCATGATCGGAAGCCACAGGTGGGCCCCCATAGCCGATCGCACCACCTTCGGATTGCTGACGTCCACGGTGCCTGGCGCCAGCAAAACCTGCTCCACGCCGGCGGCGAGCGCCGTGCGCAGCAGCGTCCCCAGGTTGCCCGGATCGCGGAGGTGATCGACGATCAGCACGAAGGTGGCGGGCTGCGGCGGAGCGAGATCCGGGAAAGGGAGCACAGCCAGGATGCCCTGGGGCGTCACAGTGTCCGAGCAGTCGTCCATGACGGACTCGCTCACCATGGTGCAAGGGGCGCCCAGGCCGCGCAGCGTCACCAGCAGGGCCTTCCCGCGCCCCTCGCCCGCCAGGGCCTCGGTATAGAACACCAGCGTTGGCACGAGGCCGGCCCGCACGACCTCCTCGACCAACCGCACGCCCTCCAGCACGAAGCGCCGATCATCGTGGCGGACGCCCTTCTGGTTCTGCAGTTTCCGCACGTATTTGACGCTGTCATTGCTTGAGCTGGTGATCATATTTGCGACCGACATCAACCGATTCGTTCAATTGATCCTCTCTACGTAGAAGTACTCATGCTCGAAGACGGAAGGCGAGTATTCGTAGGCGGAGGTAAGGATGCCGAAGTGTCGGTTCCCGGCATAGTCATCGTCATAGAACGTGTCGAGGTAATGATCATTCACGTAGATCCTGAAGTAGTCCTCATACACATCAATCCTCCACGTGTTCCATCCTTCCCAGTCCGCTACGGTGTCGACGTCGTGGTAGCCATCAGACAGATCCTTGCCGCGCGCCCTG
>CAYQZG010000013.1:4685-6687 GCA_964421785.1 uncultured Anaerolineales bacterium | reverse complement strand
CGTATGTGGTTTCCTGGATCTATGGTCACGTTAAGACGGAAATACCGATAGAAACAACCATCGTCGTCCTCGGCGTCATCCCGCTCCACGCGACAGAAATCTCCCTCGTTCCCGCGGAAGACGATGCCATAACCCGGCGCGTCCACTCCTTCGACGAGCCGCGTCTTCATCGTGATTCTGTAGGGCATGGACGGGGCTTCCACCATCGGCGAGAACAAAGCGAAATCCCAGTTATCCTCCGACTTGGTGATCAGGCGGCCATCCTCGTAGTCCAGATCCGTGTCATCATCAATGTCCGGAGCGCTCGTCCGCCTGACTTCCCAGCCTGAGTCGGGGTCATCAAAGTCATCCTCGAGCCCCGTCTCAACGACGATGCAGACGGTATTGCTCCAGCCGCCGGAACCATAGTCATTGTTCGCCCGGACCTTGTAGCAGGTCCCATCCTCGCGGTCACCAAGCTCCTTGGAGGTCCCGCCAACAGGGTAGTCGGTGGAGTCTCCATCTAGGGTCTCCCGGAGCGTGTAGGATGTGGCGGGAGGATAGTCGTAGCCATAGCTCCAGTTGACGGTGAGGTCGCCATCCTGGTTCGAGTCATCGACCCACAATCCGGTGGGAGCGTAGGGAAGGACACGGATTTGCGTCGACACCACGTTGCTCCACTCCCCCGGGCCGTACGCATTATGGCCGCGTACGCGATAATAGTAGGTGCCTCCTGTCTTCTCTCTGCCGGTGTCTGTCACATCGTAAAAGGTGTCACCATCTGGATCATACGTGGTCGGATTGTCGAACGACGGATTCCGAGCCTCCTGCAGCGTGTAAGTGCTCGGATCCGGCACGTCGGGGTTGGCGTCGCTGTACGACCAGCTAACCCGATAGTTAACCCACTTGTTGGAATTATCTATCTGATTCAATGTCGGCCCATAGGGCACGGGCGGCCAACGTCTGGCCATCATAGGCAAGTAGACAACGTAGTTCGCATTGTCCAGCGTGACGGTGATTGTGTCCGGCGGTCCGAAGCTCTCGCCGTCCTCGCTGGCTCGGCTTTGGATCAGGTACTGGGTGGATTCTGACTCGGGCAACGGCCACTCATAGGACCACGTCCAGCCGCCCCAGGTTGTCTCAATCACGTCCGCAGTATGCCAGGCGCTGTCCGCTATGGTGTCCGGCGCGCCCGTTCGCACCTCCACTGTCGCGGCGCTATCGGCCGCTCCCTCTGCGGTCACGGCAGATGCCGCGGCGCTCATGGCCCCTTCCCAAGGCACCGTGACAGCTACCACGTTGCTCCAGCGGGTGGGTGTTACGTCAACGCTGGCGTGGATCGCTTGAACCCGATAATAGTAGGTGCCCTCCTCCGCTGAGGTTTTCGCCATAAGCTTGCTTGTGCCCACGACGGGCCAGTTGTCAGTCAACGTGCCGAAATTAGGGTCGGTGGACTCCTGCAGAATGTAACTCGCTGCCGAGGCGACTTCCGTCCAACGCGCCCAGTAGCTCCACTCGTTAACCTTGTCAAGTCTCAGGGTGGTGTCTTCCGTGAGGTAGGGCACGTCGGCACCCTCTCTCCAAGCTATACCCTTGACGGTCAGAGACTCCTTCTCGGTGATGTAGGCGTTCTTGTTGGGGGAATGGATCTGGGAATGGAGAAGCCCGCTGACGACCGTGGTCGACCAGGCGTCTGTGATTAGCTCTCCAGTACCGGTCACCTCTGCCGTGTTGACCACCTCACCTTCCATCTCGCTAGAGATTCCAGCGGCGAACGTAATAACGGCGAAGTTGCCCGATCCGAAGTTAGCGGATGTCCAAGTAACCACATTATCAGTCCATCCATATGTACCCTTCCCAGAAAGACTGAGGCTGTCCGGAATCAGTGTCAGCCCGAACGGCAGTGTGTCAGTCATCCAGAGTTGAACCTCAGGCTGATCCCGCTCGATCCTGATGGTGTAGGTCAATGTATCTCCGGGCGCTGCAACCTCTGCGTTTCCTCTCTTCTCCAAACTCAACGCCG
>CAYQZG010000013.1:3262-4585 GCA_964421785.1 uncultured Anaerolineales bacterium | reverse complement strand
GTATCTCCGGGCGCTGCAACCTCTGCGTTTCCTCTCTTCTCCAAACTCAACGCCGCCTCCACCGCCTCAGGACCTGCCTGGGCCCGGGCCTGGAGCCGGACGAGGAGGAGCAAGCCAGCGACGAGCGTAAGGGCGACGACGGCAGTCAGAACTACAGCACCAGACCGCCGCGCTGCAATACACACTCTCTTCATTGTCTCATCTTTTGTTCTCATCTTGGGACCTCTTACCTAGTGATGGCCATTGCTGTGATGTCGATCGTCTAGGGCCTTAGCCAAACGAACCGGCTGCCTCTCGGTCAGCCGGAACAGCGTCATTCTACTATGGGGCATGCCATTTGTCAACGTCGCCCGTGGCCGCAGATGACCTCACTACGGCTCTGCAACTCGATAGATAAACACCGAGTAACCGATCTTCGTGCTAGGCTCGCGCTCGCTAAACCAGGCGTAAAGGTCATGGTCGGGGAGGGCAACCCCAACCAAGTTAGAGACACTGATCGCGTAAACACCCGGCTCCGGCTGCTGGGGGTCAAAAGGGGGATCTTGCCAGTCGACAAATCCATAGGGGACGCCCGGCAGCAGGTCGTGAGCGATGCCGTATGCCTCGGGTCGGGCACTGCCGAACCAGCTGAGCTTCACGCGTTCCACGTTCTCGCGCTCCATCCAGCTCGCCAAGCCCTTCAGATCCTGCCCCCAATCGATGTTGGAATCCACCAGGACGCGCCAGCCGTTGCTCGGACCACCGCCAATGGGGTTGAAGGCAGCAAGAAAATGGGGATAGATGCTGAGCGTGCTGATCGCCAGCCAGAGCGCTACCGCCACGGAGAGATAGATCGATAGGTTGATTCCCCTGTAGGATGGTAGATGGACCAAGCGGCCAATGTGCAAGGCCAAGAAGGGCAGCATCGGCAAGAGATGACGATAACCCAGGTTTAGGCGCACAGTCGTGGCTATGAGGAAGAAGAGCAAGGGCGGTAAGAGGATGAATAGATCATCCCAGGTCGGCCTCCGAGTCAGAAGCCAGGTCGCCGCCGTCAGACCGAACAGTGTCGCCAAGGGGGTCTTCACAGCAAAGGCGACCGGAAAGTAGGTCCACCAGCCCGTCGTACTGATCTGGCCAAGAAGATATGCCGGCCGTCCTCCTCCAGCAAGCCCTCGAACCGCCTGCACACCCTTCACGTAGGGAGCAGCCGGTACGGCTGCTCCGACACCCTCTACAGGCCCTACCTGAAAGCCATAGCTGGCCCAGATCACCAGGAGCGACAGCGCAGCCACGATCGCTAGCACAACCACACGATGCCACAAGCGATAGGAGGTTGCCGCT
>CAYQZG010000013.1:0-3162 GCA_964421785.1 uncultured Anaerolineales bacterium | reverse complement strand
GGTTGCCGCTTCGCTTCCTTTTCTCATATTGGTCGCTGACCGATTCAAGACACCTTCTAGCAGAAGCGTCAGGGCCAATATAGGACCAAAGACCAACGCCGATAGCTTAGCGGCGAAGGCCAGGCCCAAGGTCAGACCTGCAAGCAAGACACCCGTCAGGGAAGGCCCTTCGGCCACGCTTACGGTCTCCCTCCCGCTGGGGGAGATCAAGGGGGGGTGGAGCCAGCGCCAAAAGACGTAAGCGGCCAAGAAACTGAAGAACGTGCCACCTATGTCCGTCGTGGAGAGCCGCTCGTGCGCCAATATGTTCGGATCCAGAGCGCAAAAGGCGGTGGCGAGCAAGCCGCCCCAAGGGCCGAAGAGCGCATCAGCCCAGCGAAAGACCAGAGCGGCCAATAGCAATCCGATCCCGATGATGGGGAGGCGGGCGAGGAAGACCATGCGATCGGGATGCTGGTTGGCGCGCCAGAGGAAGTTGTCAGCGAAGTGATACCACTCTCCAGCCTCCCACCACTGGTCGAGCGGTAAATGGAGATCCAACAAGAGATGGACCGGAAGCGCGCTGAGCAGGTTAACCAGCGGGGGATGCTCGACGCTGAGGCGTGGGTCGCCGGTGCCCAGGTAGGCGGCCCCCCGGGCGATGTGATTCTGCTCATCCATCGTCGGGGACTTCTGAACCGCGCTGGTCAATGCCAGGGCAAAACTGAGGATCAGCAACCCTACAGCGAGGAAGCGAGCCCGCAACTCAATCCCTCCCATCCCCCGGATCCGTGATCAGGAGGGAGCTTGGTTCCTGGCTGACGCGGACCGTTGTCAGAGGAATGACATCTTGGGTCAGCTCGCCGCCTGGACGGCCGACCGGCAGTCTCTCCCCGGAGTGGAGACTATACATCCCCACCAGCAGGGGGATATCCCCCGTCGGCGCGACAGGATCAATGGGGATCACGTGCTCATCCCTCACAATGCGGCCCGGCTCCCACAACGTGGTCGGCTGCATCGCACATGCCGGTGCGCCATCGTGCTGTCCCCAGAGTGCTCCATCGTACAGATGGGTAAAGACCTGGTAGTTGTCGACCAACGGCCGCAGGGCCTTCCAGTAGAGCACGAGTCGGACCGAGCCGCCGGGATGAGAATGGGAGCCATCCACTCGATACCCTACCAGGCGTATGCTTTGGCCCAACGCATAATCCGTTGGCGTGTAGTTGGACGGACGTGCTGACAGAACCATCGCCGGTGAAGAGTACGCGTCAAAGCCCGACGCGAAGGCCTCGGCATCGTACGTCGTTGGCGCAGCTGGGGCTGGCTCTCGACGGTAGATGTTGAGCTTCGGCCTGCCCGCGACTTGCACTGTCCCCCAGAGGTCGTGATTCTCCTCGATATCCTCCATAGGAATCGGGACTTCATCCTGCACATGCTGAGCCACCAGGCACCACTCTGGGTCGTCACAATATGTGCGCTCTGCTCCACGTGTGTACCAGTCCGTTACAGCCTGTTCCTCATTGCTGGCATAGACGCCGTCAATCAGCCCTTTCTGGACCAAGGCTCCTACGACCTTCCAACCTGCTCGATAAGGGAAGCCGAAGTAGCCATAGCGAGGAACTTCCAGATTGGGCCTCCAGTATAGGACTGGTCTATGATCCGGCCACGTCCGCTTGATCTCAGGATCATGACGAACAAACATCAAATAAGGGTAACAAGCCAGGAACAAGCAGGCGACAAGCAGCACACCCGTAAGAAGCCGGCGAAATGGTCGAGGAACAAGGTCTAGCAGGCGATCCACGACAAAGGCGGCCAACAGGACTGCTCCAGGGAAAGCATTTAGAACGTGGGTTCGCGGATCCCAGACCAGGAAGAAGTAGAAGAGAAAGGGGACACCAAACCAGAGCCAGGCAGTTCGCGCCGCCGCTGAGTCCGAAACGAAGAGCAGAACCACCAGTAGTCCGGCCAGCAGAGGACCTGCCCAGTTTCCCGGCAGTACTGATAGGAGAAGGAAGGTCCCGGCGGGAACCAACAAACCTAAGCGTCGAAAGGGGAAGAAAGAGGCCAGGACAGCCGCACAAGCCAGGGCGCCAAGATAGTATGTGGAGTTGTAGAACGTGGCCAGCGGCAGCGAGGAAAACAGGTTGTTGTGGAGCAGCCTACCGGTCCCCATACGCGCGCCACTCAGGTAGCCCAGCGTCTTTCCAAAGTTGGGATGGAGGACAAAAGGAATGTAGAAAGGTGCCAGAACGGCAAAGCCTAAAGCCACTGCAACAACCAATGGCCGGATCTGCGGCGCAGACCGAAGCCGACGAATGACGAGATACAGGGCCGCTGGCAGCACCAAAGCCGCGTCGTAGTGAGCTAGGAGGCCCAAGGCAAGCAAAGCTGCACCCACCGCAAGCCAATGAGCTTGCTCACCCTCGGACCAGCGCCAAAGGGCCAACAGTCCCAAGCCGGTCATCGCCAGCACCAAGCTCTGATACTGAACGATACGCCCGAAGCCGACGAAGTAGCCGTTGATCGAGAGAAGTAGCGCTGCGGCAATGCCACCACGTTCGTCGAACCATCGACGCCCAAGCAGGTAGACGGCGACAACGCCAATGACACCTGCAAATGCAAAGGGAAGCCGGGCCTGCCACTCGTTGATCACCCCTGACAAGGTCCAAGTGGCCATGGGGAGCAGGACCTCCATAGGCCCTTTTTGATGATAGAACAGCTGTGAACCATCTCCTAGGAGCGCGGAGGATGCGCGCAGCATGATTGTGGCTTCATCCCCCTGGAACTCGCTGTAGCCCAGATGGACGACGCGAAGAACAGCAGCCAAGAGAGCGATCAAGCAGCAGGGTATCCAGGACGCAGCAGGCGAGTCGAAGGCCAGAATCGGTCCAGAGAGACGTAGACCCCACAGCATCAGGGCTATGAAGAGCACGTTGACAGCGATCAGCAGAGGTGAGAAGGAAAGCGAACGGGGATAAACGCCATCCCCGGGCAGGTAATAGAGCAAGAGAGTGAGCAAGGCTACGGTCCCTATACCGAGCCCGAACCCAACGGTCATTATCTCGACGGATAGTCGTCCCTTTTGCCTGGGTGACGTCGACCCACTACGATCTCCCCCCCGCTGCGTGGGGGGTAGCTGCGTCGACCCACCACGATCTCCCCCCCACTGGGGGGGATTAAGGG
>CAYQZG010000012.1:41194-48779 GCA_964421785.1 uncultured Anaerolineales bacterium | reverse complement strand
CTGCTGTTCGGCATGTCGTCGTGGACGAACGATCCAGAGGTCTTCGCCAAGCGCTTCAACCCCGAGGTTCACACCGGCGACTACACCATAGACACCGAGACCCACGAGTTGACCGGCTCCTACGAGTTGCCGACGCCGTTGGCCGCGGCCGGGCCCCAGGCCGGTCCGGAGCCCACGCCGCCGCCTGCTGCCGAGATGCCGGTCACTCAGACCGCCGCCAGCACCTGCATCTCCTGCCACACCGACAAAGCGGCTGTGCAGGCTCTCGCCGTAGAGGAGGAGGAGGAGAAGACGACGGAGGAATCCACTGGAGAAGGGTGAGCGGGGGAGTTGCCTCCGTTGGAGGCATGGGAGAAGGTCTACGTTGGATACGACTTCGTCGCGGATATCCACAACGTTCAGAACTGCATCGGCTGCCACGGCGGCGTCGGTGGTGTGGAGGACATGGAGGGGGCCCACGAGGGCGTCGTCCGGGATCCGCTGACGGATCCGGCGTTCGACAACAGCTGTCGGGCCTGCCACACCGAGACCGGACGCTTGGCCGAGACCAGCTTGCATCGGAACCTGCATGGCTACTACACGGCGCTTGAGGGCCGCGGGGCGGATATGAGCGACCCGGCCATGGAGGAGGCGTTTGAGAACCACTGTAGCGAGTGTCACACGACCTGCGGTCAATGTCACATCAGCCGGCCCACGGCGCTCGGTGGCGGACTGCTCAAGGAGCACGAGGTTAAGACCATCGCCTCGATGAAGGACACCTGCATGGGCTGCCACGGTGCACGGGTGGCCAATGAGTATCAGGGTAAGAACGAAGGCGTCGAGGGCAGCGTCCACTGGGTCGAGGGTGGCATGTCCTGCTTTGATTGCCACGAGGTGACCCACTATCACGGCGACGGCACCGAGTACGCCCATCGCTACGACGGGGAGCCGGGCGTCAAGTGTCTGGACTGCCATCCCGAGGCGTCCCCCGAGGAGAGCAATCTCGAGGAGCACATCCTCCACGCCGACAAGATCCCCTGCGAGGTCTGTCACGTCTCTGGGCCCTACAAGAGCTGCTACAACTGCCACGTGCAGCTGAGCGAGGACGGCGAGCCGTTCTTCAAGACTGACGACAGCCAGATGACGCTGAAGATCGGGCGCAATCCGATCCAGAGCGAGGATCGGCCCTGGGACTACGTCCTGTTGCGCCACATCCCCGTGACCAAGGACACCTTCGCCTTCTACGACGGTTACGAGCTGGAGGATTTCAACAACGTTCCCACGTGGAAGTACGCCACGCCGCACAACATCCAGCGTAAGACGGCGCAGAACCAGGACTGTGAGAGCTGCCACGGCAACGAGGATCTCTTCCTGACGAAGGATGACGTGGCCTACACAGAGATGGCGGCCAATGAAGAGGTGCTGGTCGAATACGTGCCGCCTCTGCCGCCGCATCCTGGGCTGGAGAACTACGACTCACCGGAAGCGTGCGTCGAGTGCCATCCCAAGGCCGAAGAGGGCAACTGGGAGCTGGTCAACGACAACGTGCACAGCCTCGACTGGGTCGTCGATCCGGCGGGTGAGGTGATCCGCTGTGAGGACTGTCACGCCCCGGATAGCAACTTCGAATGGATAGCGGCCGGCTACACCACGCAGCAGGCGAGCCAGTTCATCTGGAGCGATTATCCGACCAGCACGCCGCGCACCTACAATACCGAGCCGACATGGGTGGGGGTGTTGGCGTTCGGCTTCGCCTTGGCTGTCTTGATCAACGTCGTCGTGGTGATCATATTGGTGCGACGCCGTTCCAAAGACGCCGGTTAGGAGACCATTATGGATAGCAGCAAACGATCCTTGCTGGACCGGAGAGACTTCCTGAAGATGGCAGGCGTTGGCCTGGGCGCGCTGATCCTGCAGCCGTCGCAGCCGGCCTTTGCCTCTGAGTCTGCGGGGGAGGAGGGGGATAAACGCCATCCCTTGGCTATCCTCTACGATGCCTCCCTGTGCATCGGCTGCCGGAAGTGCGAGGAGGCGTGCAAGGCGTACAATGAGCTGCCGGAGGAGCCGACCCGTCCCACGGAGCTATCGGCCGATACGTGGAATCTGATTAAGCAGCGGGCGGGCGTTGATCGAGAGGACGATCCCTTCTTTCTCAAGCAGTGTATGCACTGCACCGACGCTGCCTGCGTGACCGTCTGTCCTACCGGGGCGCTGCACAAGGACGAGCGGGGTTTTGTGGCTCTGGACGAGGACATCTGCAATGGCTGCGGCTATTGCACGCAGTTCTGTCCTTTCGGCGTGCCTCATCTCGGTGAGGTTAATCTGGTCACCGGTGCGGCCCAGGCTGCCAAGTGCACATTCTGTCAGGATAGGGTGTGGGCCGGTGAGGGTGGGCCGTCTTGCGCCGAGGCTTGCCCCACTGGGGCTCTAACGTGGGGTAACCGGTCGGGGCTGATTGAGCAGGCAGAGGCCCGGGTGTCAGAGCTCAGAGACGAGGGACACGGCGCCGCCAGGCTCTACGGCCTGGAGGAGGCCGGTGGACTTCATCGCATAAGCATCCTGTTGGATCACCCTGCGGCCTACGGCCTGCCGGCAGATACAGAGGGGCCGTTTGTCTTCTCCGCCATGTGGCAGCGGGTGATCCAGCCCCTGGGCGGTGTGGCCGTAGGGGCCACGGGTCTGGGGTTGGTGCTCAACTGGCTAGTGGCGCGTACCCAGATCAAGGCGGAGGAGCTGTAGCTTGTAGGTTCTGAAGAAGTGGCTGGCCTCTCGGTCAGCCACGCCATCATTATCCTTCCTTGTGGTGGTTGTGTGTGGTCTCCTGCCCACGCACAACCACCACGATCTTCCTTGGCGTCTAGGACCTTTAGGGTTTCAGTTGACAGCTCGTAGCGTGCCATTTTGTGCCTAGTGAAGACGTTCTTGCGGTCTTGATGCGCTGCGCGAAACCCCTAAAGGTCCAAGAAACACAGGCGCCTGGGGAACTTCAGGTTGTGGCAAGATTTTCCTCACGTGGTATACTAACGACCTCGGGTCGACGGGCGGATACCGGGCGGGGGCCGCCCAGGCACCGACGAGTCCCGAAACTGGCAGTACCACACGACGAAGACGACCGGGGGGCAACTGCGGCTGCGCGACCTGCTGGTGGAGACGGCGGTGGATGATAAGCTGCACATCGTGATGCCAACCAACGCGCGAGAGCATGGGGATAAACGCCATCCCGGGGATAGACACCATCCCTTGGAAAAAGCTTTACAGTAGCACTTGCATTGGAGGGGGTACTATGATGCTAAAGAAGGGACAAGGCCGCTGCGCTTACTTTTTCTATGGCGGAGCATGTAGTATTGTTCTGGCCGCTCTGATCGTGGCAGCAGTGTGCGTTCCCAGGGTTGGAGCTGCTTCACCTGGCACCACGCTGAGGGTAGAGCCCGCTAGCTTAGAGGTGCGCCCAGGCGCGGAGTTTCAGGTTCAGGTGAGGATTGAGGATGTGGAGAATCTGGGAGGTTTCCAGGTCGAGCTTGCCTATGACCCGTCCGTCATGACGGTGAAGGACGTGGCTATGGGTGACTTCCTGGTGAGCACGGGGCGCTCCAAAATTCCTCTTGGCCCTCAGGTGAACAACGAGGAGGGAACTGCGCTTCTTGGCGCAGCCACCTTTGGGGATGCACCAGGACCAGATGGATCGGGCCTTTTGGCGACCATCACCTGTGTGGCACGTGGGGAGGGTAGCAGCGCTCTGAGTTTGCAGGGTGTCCAGGTAGTGGACACAGGGGCAACCGCTAAGTCGGTTGAGGTGGAAAGCGGTCAGGTTGTCGTGGAGGAGGGGGATAATCGCCATCCCACAGAAGCACAGACCAGCGCTTCGGCGTCGGCCGGGCGGTGGGTCTTGATCGTGGGCGCTGCGCTGCTGGCTGTTGTGGGCGCCGCTGTCCTGGCTTTCGGTGTTCTGCGCCGCGAGCCAGACGAGGGATAGGCGATCGATTCGCTTTGAGGGCGCAATCTCATTAGCGCGGCTCAGGCCGCTACGCTTTCTAGCTTCGCACGCTTGGCATAGAAGATTGCGCTTCTGCCTGTTCCAAATGCTACCTTGAGGAGGGTTAAGAATGATGCAACTGGGTTTTGTCAGCGCTATTCTAGGGGATCTCTCGTTGGAGGAGGTCGTCCATTTCGCTGGTGACAGGGGGTTTGACGCCGTCGAGGTGATGTGTTGGCCCAAGGGGAGAGCGGAGCGTCGCTACGCCGGCGTCACTCACATCGACGTGACCGATCTGAGCGAAGGGGAGGCGGCCAGGATCGCCGAGCTGTTTGCCGATGCTGGTGTCGCCATCAGCGGCCTGGGGTACTATCCGAACCCCTTGGCGCCCGACGAGGAGGTGGCTCAGGTCACTATTGAGCACATCAAGGACGTCATTCGGGCTGCCGAGCTCCTGGACGTGAGGGTGGTGAACACCTTCATTGGCCGTGACTGGACCAGATCGATTGACGACAACTGGCCGCGCTTCAAGGAGGTCTGGCCTCCGCTGATTGCATTCGCTGAGGATCACGGCGTGAGGGTCGGGATTGAGAATTGTCCGATGGCTTTCACGCATGAAGAGTGGCCCGGCGGCAAGAACCTGGCGCGGAGCCCCGCCATATGGCGGCGGATGTTCTCCGAGATTCCCAGCGAGAGCTTCGGCTTGAATTACGATCCCTCCCACCTGGTCTGGCAGCATATGGACTACCTCAAGCCGCTCCGCGAGTTTGCGGGCAGACTGTTTCACATTCACGCCAAGGACGTGAGGATCGACCGACATCGGCTGGATGACGTGGGCATTATGGCCACGCCGTTGGAGTTTCACACCCCGAAGCTGCCCGGCCTGGGCGAGATTGACTGGGGCGGGTTCTTCTCGATACTGACGGACGTGGGTTATGAGGGCCCTATCTGCATCGAAGTTGAGGATCGCGCCTACGAGGGATCTCTGAAGAGGCGCAAGGGCGCTCTGATTCAGAGTGCTCGCTATCTGCGACAGTTTATGCCTTAGGCTTGCCTGCGGCGGTCGATCCTGGTCATCACCTACGATCTCATGCCGTACGGGGAGGGGGGAGCAGGGGATAAACGCCATCCCGGGGATAGAAGCCATCCCTTGGCTGAACGAGCGGCGTGATGTCCTCCCGTAAGGCGATCCTGGGCGGTGATATCCTCACCCCTGAGCGAGTCATCTCCGACGGTTACGTGCTGATTGAGGATGACCGCCTGGTAGCGTTAGGCCGGGAGGTGGAGGAGCTCCCGGCCGATTGCCGGGTCTTCGATGTATCACCCTACCGGGTGACGCCGGGCCTCATTGATCTCCATCTGCACGGGGCGATGGGGCACCACGCAGCGGGGCCTGGGCTGGAGGAGGTAGCTTGGGAGCTGGTGAAGCATGGCGTCACTTCCTTCTTGCCCACAACCCTGACGGCCGACACATCGACGGTTCATGCCGCCCTGGAGCAGATGGCGGAGCTCATCCCCTGTGCCTCCGGCGGCGCCCGACCGCTGGGCATTCATCTGGAGGGCCCACATCTCTCTCCCGAGAAGGCCGGGATGGCGGATGCGCGCTACTTTCGCCCGCTGACAGCGGAGAGGTGGCAGGACCTTCAGACCTCTGCACAGGGCATGATCCGAATGCTCACCTTCGCCCCCGAGGAGGGTGATGGTATGTCCTTGATACCGCGTCTGATGCGGGAGGGCGTTGTACCGTCCATCGGGCACAGCGTTGCTACCTTCGAGCAGGTCGCCGAGATGGTGAATAGGGGCCTGCGGCACGCCAGCCATATGTTCAACGCCATGGGTCCCTTCCACCACCGGGCGCCGGGCGTCGTCGGCGCGGTGCTCTATCATCGCCAGATCGTGGCTCAGCTGATCGCCGATCTCCATCACGTCCATCCGGCCGCGATGACGCTCTTGTTCCGGCTCAAGGGTGCCGACCACGTGGCGCTGGTGAGCGACGCCGCGCCTGTCGCCGGACTGCCACCCGGGGACTATGGCTGGGACGCCGAGACGCGCGTCATCGTGCGCGACGACGGCACATGTCGGCTGCCCGATGGCACGCTTGCCGGCGCGACGAGCTTCGTCAATCGGAGCGTGGTGAATCTGGTGCGGGCGGTGGGGCTGGATTGGCCTGCGGCTCTGCAGACGGCGACGTCGGTGCCCGGCGAGGCGCTGGGCGTCGAACGGGGCCGGCTGCGTCCGGGATGGATCGCCGATGTCGCCGTGTGGGACGATGATTTCCAACCGGTGGCCACGATGGTGGAGGGCCGCTGGGTCTGGCGGCGCGAGATGGCTAATCGTGGAGTTAGCCACGATGTAGGTCCGTGACATGACCTACGATGCGGACGATGAACGATGGAGGGCGGACGGATGTGTAGTTATGTGAGGGGAGAGCACGAGATGAGTCGTCTGAGTTGGGAGATCCACCAGCAGCCGGAGGTCCTGGCCCGTTTGCTGGACGAGCAGGACGGCGGCGCGGCGCGGATCGCCGCTGCCATCCGTGAGCGCGATGTCTGCTACGCTGTCTTTGCCGCGCGCGGTACCTCCGATAACGCCGCACGTTACGCCCAGTACCTCTTTGGTTCCCTCAACCGCTTGCCCGTGGCCTTGGCCACTCCCTCGCTGTTTAGCATCTATGGCACCCCACCGCGGCTGGACAGGGCGCTGGTGATGGGCGTCTCCCAGTCAGGCCAGACGCCCGATATCGTGGCCGTCGTCGAGGAGGGGCGGCGCCAGGGGGCTGTGACCGTCGCCGTGACCAACGCCCCGGCGTCGCCGCTGGCACAGGCTGCAGAGCACGTCCTGCCTCTGAAAGCGGGCGAGGAGAAAGCTGTGGCAGCGACCAAGACCTACACGGCCCAGCTGGCAGCCCTGGCCCTGTTAGCAGTCCATCTGGCCCGCGACGAGGGGCGACTTCAGGATCTGCGGCGCATGCCCGATGCCGTGGAGGCTGCGCTCTCGCTGGAGGAGGCGATCGCGCAGGCCGCCCAGCGTTATGCGCACGTGACCCAATGCGTCGTGCTCGGCCGCGGCTTCAACTACGCCACCGCCTACGAGATCGCCCTCAAGTTGAAGGAGCTAACCTACGTGGTAGCGGAGCCCTATTCCTCGGCAGACTTCCGTCATGGGCCTGTCGCATTGGTGGAGCGGGGCTTCCCGGTAGTTGTGGTCGCCCCCAAGGGGGCCGTCTACGACGACGTCCTTGCGCTGACCCGCAAGCTGGCCGATCGGGACGCCGAGCTGATGGTGATATCGGCGCAGGACGAGGTCCTTGGATTGGCGCGCGTGCCCGTGCGGCTGCCGGTGGAGCTGCCGGAGTGGCTGTCGCCCTTCACCTGTATCGTCCCTGGGCAGCTGCTGGCGCTCCACGCCACGCTGGCCAAGGGCTATGATCCCGACCACCCTCGTGGGTTGACCAAGGTGACCAGGACTCGCTAGAGACCGTCTGGTGGTGTTGATGTCTCAGGTCGCTGTTGTCTCTCTCACCCGAGGAGGGTGAGCGCCCAGTCGAGACGAACCAGCCGCCGATCGGGTGGTGGATCAAGTGCAACGCACTAACGGCAAGTGCGTCGCACTGAGGCAGGCTCGTCGGCGCGG
>CAYQZG010000012.1:0-41094 GCA_964421785.1 uncultured Anaerolineales bacterium | reverse complement strand
AAGTGCAACGCACTAACGGCAAGTGCGTCGCACTGAGGCAGGCTCGTCGGCGCGGGGGGGTGGGCTGGGTTGGGACGGAAGTGCAACGCACTAACGGCAAGTGCGTCGCACTGAGGCAGGCTCGTCGGCTTTCCACAGCCGACGGCTCCTTGTTGCGGCGCTTGTGGTTTAGATTAGAGGAGGAGGGAGAGGGCTGTGACTCAGCATGCAACAACTCAATCGCCGCACGCACTGGGCAGCAGCCGCCTGCTGCCCAGCCTGACCGCCGGTCTTGTCGCCGGGGTTCTGACCATCATCGTGCAGGTCTCCCTGGCCGCTCTGATTTTCTCCCACGACTTGTCCGGCTACGTCCCCGGTGGCATCGGGCTGACGCTGTTCGGCGCTCTCACGGTCGGCGTCGTCACTGCTCTGACGACCTCCGCTCCGGGCACGGTCGCCATGCCGCAGGAGGCGCCTGCGGCCATCCTGGCCGTCATCGCCACCGCTGTCGTGGGGAGCATGCCCGCCTCGGCCACGTCCGAAGCCACCTTCTCCACCATCGTGGCCGCCATCGCCATAACGTCCCTGCTGACGGGCGTCTTCTTCCTGGCGTTGGGCATCTTCAGGCTGGGCGACCTGATCCGCTACGTGCCCTATCCCGTCGTGGGCGGCTTCCTGGCGGGGACCGATTGGCTCTTGATCCAGGGTGCCTTCGAGGTCATGGCGGACGCCTCGCTCAGCCCCTCGCACATGCCCCATCTGCTCCAATCGGATATGCTGATCCGGTGGCTGCCCGGGTTGATCCTGGGCGTGCTGCTTGTGGTCGTCCTGCGACGCTATAAGCATTTCCTGATCATACCCACGACACTCCTGGCCGCGATCGGGGTGTTCTACCTGCTGGCGTGGCTGGCGGGCATCTCCGTGACCGAGGCTCATCATGCTCACCGATGGCTGTTGGCTTCGCCCCCGGCGGGAGGCCTGTGGCAGCCCCTGAGCCTCTCAGCTCTGGGTGAGGTGGACTGGTCCGTGATCCTTGGGCAGGCCGGCAACGTAGGCACAATCCTGGTCGTCAGTGTCGTCTCCCTCCTGCTCAACGCCAGCGGGCTGGATCTGACCGTTTCGGAGGACGTCGACTTCAATCGTGAGCTACGATCGGCCGGCCTCGCCAACCTGGCTGCCGGGGTTGGCGGTGGCCCGGTTGGCTATCACAGTCTGGGTCTGACGGAGATTGGCCACGAGATGGGCGCCGGGACGCGTCTGGTCGGCCTGTTCTGCGCTTTCCTGTGCGGCCTGGTGCTCTTTCTCGGCGGTCCTCTCGTACACCTGTTCCCCAAACCGGTGCTCGGCGGTTTGCTCCTCTTTCTCGGCCTCTCCTCATTGGCCGAATGGGTCTATGACGCCTGGTTCGAGCTTCCCAAAGCTGACTACGTCATCGTGATCCTGATCGTGGTCACCATAGCTACGTTCGGCATCCTAGAGGGCGTCGGCTTGGGCGTGGCGCTGGCCGTTGTCCTGTTTGTCGTGAACTACAGCAACATCAGCGTGGTCAAACACGCGGTTTCGGGGACGAGCTATCGAAGTAACGTCGACCGTCCCCGGTCCGCGCGCCGGTTGCTGCGTGAGAAGGGGGATCGGCTCTACGTTCTCGAGTTGCAGGGCTTCATCTTCTTTGGCACCGCCCACCGGCTTGTCGACCGGATCCGCGAGCGGATAGACGACTCGAACCTGCCCACGCCGCGCTTCATCGTGATGGATTTCCGCCAGGTGATCGGCCTGGACACGTCGGCGGTTCTCAGCTTCGCCAAGATGGCCCAGCTGGTCGAGGAGGAGGACATCGTCTTGGTCTTCACCCACCTCGCGCCCGAGATGGAGCGTCAGCTGCAGAGAGAGGTTTTCGAGGGGGAGGAGACGGCGGCCTGGCACGTCTGTCCTGATCTGGATCACGGGCTGGAGTGGTGCGAGGAGCAAGTGCTCCGGGTCGCCGGGGCCACGGGCATCACGGCCGAACCCGGGATCGCCAGGTACCACTTGGAGGACTTCCTGCCTGCGTCGGACGAGCTCGCCGCATCGTTCGAGTCCCGGGGGGAGGAGAGAGCGGAGGGGAGCCCCCACCCTGTCCCTCCCCCACGGGGGGAGGGGATGGGCTCGGCCGGTGCCGACAGGATACTTGAATACGTCGAGCGAAGAGAGGTCGACGAGGGATATTACCTCATCCGTCAGGGGGACCTGCCCAAGGGTATCTATTTCATTGCAGAGGGTGGGGCGACAGCTCAGCTGGCGTACGGGGACGGCGAGATTGCCCGCCTGCGGAGGATGGGGGCCGGTACGGTGGTGGGAGAGATCAGCCTGTACGCCGGTTCCCAGGCCACCGCTTCGGTCGTCATCGATCAGCCGAGCCTGATCTACTATCTGTCGGGAGAGCGTCTGCGGCAGATGGAGGAGGCGGATCCCACGGCTGCGGCCGCTTTCCACAGGCTGATCGCCCAGATCCTGAGCGAGCGTCTGGTGGACGCAACCGACACCATCCGGGCCTTGCTGAGATAGCCCACGGCGCTGCCGATGCCTTGCACTTGTCAAGCCTGCGACTAAGCCTGCATATGCAAAGCCCTAAGCCGTGTGTCCCCCTCCCCCTCTCCCCCAGGGGGTAGGGGGGGAGATACATCGCACCGTGGGGCTGGAGACGGTGTCTTGACAAGGAGTAGCCTGAGGGCGAGGGAATATGCTTGAATCAGGCGACGATTGCTATCGAGAACGCCCGACTGTACGAGGAGACGGTTCAACAGGCGACTCGGCTGGGGGCTCTTGGCGCCCGCGGCCTTCCACTCGAAAGCCAAAAACCCCCTTGACATAGGTCCCGACATCTGATATACTGGTTTTACTGAAAGAAAAGCAGTTTCGTAGAACAAAACCCATAGGGTCATGGGCAGAGGCGCGTGTGTTGGACCCTGTGGTCACACCTTCTGTTCTCTGCTGCATTCGTCGCTCGTTTTCTTCTGATGGCCAAAGATAAGTACCACATCGAAGCCTTGGAACGAGGGCTAAGCGTCCTTGAGGCTTTCTCCAGAGAATCGCCCAGCCTGAGCATGACTGAGATCGCCAAGCACGCGGGGCTGAGCAAGAGCACGACCTTCCGCGTCGCCCACACGTTGGAGGGGCTAGGTTACCTGGAACGCGACCCGGAGACGAAGCGCTATCGTCCCGGTCTGAAGATCCTGCGCCTGGGCTTCAGCGCTCTCAACAGCCTGGAGATGGGGCAGATCGCCCGGCCCTATTTGAAGGCTCTGTCCGCAGGGTGTGGTAGGACCACGAACATGACGGTCCGCGATGAGCGCTACATCGTCTACGTCGCGCGCAACAAGACCCAGCAGATCCTCAGCGTCGATCTCCAGCTCGGTTCCCGCTTGCCCGTCTACTGCACCTCCATGGGCAAGGCCCAACTCATCGACCTCACGCGCCAGGAGCTTCGTGACCTGTTGGGTGATGGCCCGTACCGGGAGCGGGGGCCGAATACGATCACCACCTTGGATGACCTGATCGCTGAATTGGATCTTGTGCGCGAGCAAGGATACGCTGTCAACGACGAGGAGTTGGCGGCTGGTTTGCGGGCCGTGGCAGCCCCCGTCAAGGGGCATACGGGTCGCATCGTTGGCGCCGTCAATATCTCCGTTCCCAGCGTCCGTGTCTCTCTGACGGAGCTGGAGGAACATCTCGCCCCCATGGTCGTGGACACTGCTCGTCAGATCTCATTGACGTTGGGCGCTCGCGTCAAGCGTTGAGAGGGATCGGATCCGTGAGGTGGGCCTTCCCACGCGGATCCTGACGCGCCCAGTGAGAGGAGGAGGGAGGTATGCAACCATAGGACGGACAACGCACCGGGCCTACTTGAAACCGTGTAGAGTCTTTCTCAAAGGAGGAGGAAAGCAATGAAGAGCAGAAGCACCCTCAATCTGTGCGCTGTAGCTCTGGTTATCGGCATACTGGTGGTCTCTTGCGGCCCCGCGCCCACCCCCGAGGTGATCAGGGAGACCGTGGTGGTGGAGAAGACCGTGGAGGTCGAGAAAGAGGTCGAGGTGGAGGTCACCAAGGAGGTAGAGGTAGAGGTAGAGAAGGAAGTTGTCGTCACGGCTACGCCCGTGCCGGTCGCCGAGATGGAGACGATCTTGATCGGAGGCTTCGGCCCGCTGTCCGCTCCTGGTTCCTATCAGTCGGGCACGCAGATGCGGCAGGCCACCGAGATGGCCGTGGACGAGATCAACGAGGCCGGCGGCATCCTGGGCAAAGAGGTGGAGCTGGTCTTCGGCGACACCGAGGGCCTGCCGGAGCGCGGCACCGCCGTCACGGAGCGGTTGATCACCCAGAACAAGGTGGTCGGGCTCACGGGCGAGTTCCACAGCCACGTGGGTCTCACGGAGATGGAGGTAGCCCATAAGTACGGTGTGCCCACCGTCTTCGCCGAGCCCTGGGCGGACGAGATCACGGCCAGTGGCTACCCGGAGATCTTCCGCATCGCGCCGTCCATCGAGTACTACAGCAGCATCGCCGTCAACTACATGCTGGAGGTCGGCTGGGAGAAGATCGTCTTCGTGGTCGAGGACACCGACTACGGCCACCTGCAGGCCGAGGGCTGGGTGGGCCAGCTGGAGGAGGCTGGCGTCACCGACGTCGAGGTGATCTACGCGGACCCCGCCACCGAGGACTTCACGCCCATTCTGCAGCGCATCCAGCAGGATCCTCCGGACATGCTGGCCGGCGTGATCACGGGCATCGGGAACAGCCGCCTGGTGCGCCAGGCCTGCGAGATCGGGCTGGCCCCCAGCGCCGAGACCGCCTACTACGCCAGCTCCGACGCCCAGTACCACGAGGACTTCTGGGAGAACGTGGGGGACTGCGGGCAGTACGTTTTCTTCACGTTCGTCGGCCTGCCCAAGACAGTCTGGAACGAGAAGACGGAGGCCTTCGTCAGCAACTTCGAGGAGCGCTACGACCACACGCCGGGCGCCCCCTCCATGGAGGCGTACGACGCCGCGTACCTGCTGCTGAACGCCATCGAGGATGCTGGCACCACCGAGTCTGGGGCCGTGATCGAGGCCCTGGAGAACATCGAGATGACCGGCGCCCTGGGCAAGCTCTGGTTCGAGTACACGTCCGACAACCCGGTGCCGGAGGATGAGCCGGATTGGAAGTGGCACCAGTGGCTCACGCCCAGCGTCTACATCATCCAGTACACGGAGGTAGGACAGACGCTGGAGGAGGCTCCCGTCGTCTTCCCGCCGGAGGTCGCGACCGGGCCGCTCTATACGTCACCGTAGCATGGCCTAGTGAGGTAGGTCCCTCCCCCCGGGGGGACCTACCCGCTTCCCACAGCGTGGAGGGGCTTCCATGGATTTTTTTCTATCTGTGAGCACGACCGGGCTGATTATGGGCATCATCTACGCCCTGATGGCCCTCGGTCTGACCCTGATCTACTCTATCCTGGGCATCGTCAACTTCGCCCATGGCGAGTTCTACATGATAGGTGGCTATGCGGCCTATCTCATCCTGAGCTCCCTGACCGGCCTTCATCCCCTGCTGGTGGTGCCTCTGGCCGGCCTGGTCGGAGTCGTGTTCGGCCTGTTGTTCGAGGTGCTCTTCCTGCGCCCGATTCACCAGGACCGCATCGACCGTCCCGACGAGTACGCCATTCTGGTCACGTTTGGGCTCTCGTTCTTTCTCATCAACCTGACGCTGGCCGTGATCGGCCCCTATCCCCACCGGCCGCCTTCTTTCTTCCACGGGACGGTGGACCTGGGCCTGGTGAACGTGAGCGCCGACCGGCTCACGGCCAGCGCGCTCTCGCTGCTCCTGCTGGGGGGGCTGCTGCTGATCATCAACAAGACATGGATCGGCAAGGCGCTGCGCGCGGTCAGTCAGGATAAGCAGGCCGCCGCTGTGGTGGGCATCGACTCGCTCCGCATGAATTCCATCGCCTTCGCCGTGGGCACGGGCCTGGCCTCGATTGCAGGCGCTCTCCTGGCTCCCAGCTTCTCGATCAGCCCCGACGTCGGCGCCCAGCCCTCCGTCCGCTCCTACGTGATCATCGTGCTGGGCGGGATGGGCTCCATCAAGGGCAGCATCTTCGGCGGCATCATCATCGGGCTGGTGGAGGCCCTGGCCGCGGGCTACTTCCCCGACCCCAGCCGCGGGCTCAGATATAAGACGGCCTTTGGCCTGATCATCTTCATGCTGGTGCTGCTCTTCAGGCCGACCGGGCTTTTCGGGAGGGAGGAAGAATGACCCGCGATTCCATACTCGGTGGTTGGTTCAGGGAGCACCTCCAGTGGGTGGTCGCCGCGGTCGTGCTGATCGTGGCGCTCCTGGTCCCCACCTTTCTGCAGACGTACTGGCTGCATGTGATGATCATCGCCTATTTCTACGCCATTCTCTCATCGAGCTGGTCCCTGCTGGCCGGCTACGCGGGGCAGTTCTCGTTCGGGCACGTGGCGTTCGCGGCCATCGGCGCCTACACCGCCGGCATGCTGGGCAAGCATCTGGGCTGGTCACCCGTGGTGGGCATTCCCCTGGGCGTGGTGGTGGCCGGGCTGATCGGCGTGGGCATCGGGACTTTGGTGCTGCGCTTCAAGCCCGCCTACCTGGCCCTCTTCACCATCGCTTTCTCGGAGATCATGCGGCTGCTCATCCGCGGCGAGACGCAGCTTACGCGCGGCGACCACGGCCTCCACATGGAGCCGCTGCTCGGCGCGGACGTCATCTCGCGCGTGCCCTACTACTACATCATGTTGGCCATTCTGGTGGGCTGCCTGGGCTTGATGTACTGGCTGGTCCGCTCCCGGATCGGCATGTTCCTGCGCGCGATTCGGGAGGACGAGCAGGCGGCCGCCGCGCGCGGGGTGGACGTGGTGCGCTACAAGGTGATGGCCTTCGCCATCACCAGCATGATCGCCGGGCTGGCCGGCGCCTTCCGCGGCCACTACGTGACCATCATCAGCCCCAACATGATGGTGCTCTCGCAGATGGGCCTGGTGATGGCCATGGCCATCATCGGCGGCGTAGAGAACCTGATCGCTGCCGCTATCGGTGGCATCCTCATCCAGGTGAGCCTGGAGCTGCTGCGCGAGTTTGGGTCCTGGCGCCTGGTGATCTTCGGGGCGCTGCTGATGATCATTCTCCGCTTCGCCCGCAACGGCCTGTTGGCGCCCCTGTTCCGCACGCTCTTTGGCATGGGGCCGCGGGCGGAGTTGCGAGAGGAGGCTACAGCTGATGGAGCTTGAGATTCGGGATTTGACCAAGTGGTTCGGCGGCATTCGGGCGCTGGACGGCGTCTCCCTGCGGCTCTCGGAGGACGATCTGGTGGGCTTGATCGGCCCCAACGGGTCGGGCAAGACCACGCTGGTCAACACCATCGGGGGCATCTACAAGCCGACGGGGGGGAAGATCCTCTTCGACGAGGAGCCGATTGAGTCCCTGAAGCCGAACCAGGTGGCGCGGCGCGGGATTGGGCGCACGTTCCAGGTGACCCGGGCCTTCCGCCGCATGACGGTGATGGAGAACCTGCTGGTGCCCGCCATGGCGCTCCACCCGGAGCGGGGGCGGCGCGCCTGGGAGGAGAGGGGGCGGGAGGTGCTCGACTTCCTCACCATGGATCACCTACGGGACGACTACGCCCGCAGCCTCTCCGGGGGCCAGCAGAAGTTGCTGGAGCTGGGGCAGGTGATGATGACGGATCCTGATCTGATCCTGCTGGACGAGCCCTTCGCCGGCGTCCACCCCAAGCTGATGGAGACCATCTTCGACTACATCACCACGCTCCACGAGCAGGGCAAGGGGTTCATCGTCATCAGTCACGACATGACGTCCATCTTCACGCTCAGCCAGCGCCTGGTGGTGCTCAACTATGGCAATATCATCGCCGACGGCGATCCGGAGGACGTGAAGCAGGATGAGGCCGTCATCGAAGCCTACCTGGGGGAGGAGGACTGAGATGCTCGATATCAAGGATCTCTACGTCGGGTACTATAAGGATCTGAACATCCTGCAGGGCGTATCCCTGAAGGCGCGCGATGCCCGAATCACCGCCGTGCTGGGACCGAATGGGGTGGGTAAGTCCACCTTGTTGAAGTCGATCTTCGGTTTCGTCAAGCCTCATCAGGGTGAGATACGTTTCAACGGTCAGGATATCGTCGGGACGCCCGCGCACCACCTTGTTGATCTGGGCATCTCCTACATCCCCCAGCATCAGAGCGTCTTCCCCTATATGACGGTCGAGGAGAACCTCGAGCTAGGCGCATGGTCGTTCCGCCGGGATAGGGAGCGCATTGGGGAGAAGATCGAGTCCAACTATGAGCGTTTCCCCATTCTACGGGAGCGGCGCCGCTCCCCCGCTGGGGAGCTCTCCGGTGGCATGCAGCGCATGGTCGAGCTGGGACGCGTGATGATGACTGATCCGCAGCTCATCCTGGTCGACGAGCCCACGGCTGGACTGGCCATCATGTTGGCACGGGACATCTACGATCTGCTGGTGAAGCTGAAGGACGAGGGGGTCACGATCATGTTGGTGGATCAGAACATCCGCCAGGCCATCGAGATCGCGGACTACGTCTACGTGCTGGAGCTGGGCCGCAACCGCCACGAAGGCCCGCGTGAGGAATTCGACGATCTTAAGAAGGCCCTATGGCTATAGACGGAGTGGCGCCCTAGTGGCCCGACGGGTGAACGGGTTCGTAGTGAGCTACGGAGCAAGGGCCGAACGGCCTTCGGAGTAGCGCCCTAGAAGTGGATTAGTGCCCTAGAAGAGGACCAATAGAGTGCGTCTGGATACCAAACCCTTCAACCGGTTCAAGAGCCAGCTCACCACCCTTGATCTGCACGCTGGCGGCGAGCCGATTCGCTTGCTGATCGACGGACTGCCACCCATCCCTGGGCAGACCATCAACGACAAGCGTATGTTCCTCGGCGAGCGCTTCGACCACGTCCGTCTGCTGCTTACGCAGGAGCCGCGCGGCCACCGCGACATGTTCGCCGCCGTCATCACCGACCCGGTCAGCGAGCAGGGTGACTTCGGCATCGTCTTCATGGACGCCCGCCGCTACCCTTACATGTGCGGCCACGGCACTATCGGGGCGGTCACCGCCTTCATCGAGATGGGCTGGCTGGAGGTGGAGGAACCGGAGGCCCTAGGAGAAGGCATACCCGTCATCGTCGATTCTCCCTCCGGGCCGGTCACCACGCGCGCCCGGGTTGCGTTCCGGGACGATGGACGCCTGCGCGTCGAGTCGGTCGCCCTCCAGCTGGAGTCCGCCTTTGCCTTTCTCCTGGACCGTCCGCTGCAGGTCCCGGGGCTAGGAGAGATCACGGTGGACGTCGTCTTCGCCGGCGGCTTTTTCGTCATGGTCGCCAACCGGGAGCTTCGTCTTCCGGTGGGTTCTTCATCGCGCCGAGGCGAGCCGCTGGAACTCACCCCGGAGAACGCGCCGGCGTTGATTCGTCTCGGCATGACCATCACCGAGGCCGCCAACCGGCAGCTGGAGGTGCAGCATCCGACTCGCTCCTACATCGACACGGTCGATGTGGTCGAGTTCTACGATCCGCGCGGTGACGCAGAGGGGCGGGGCAGGAATGCCGTGATTTACGGCGAGGACCATATCGATCGCTCGGCCTGTGGCACCGGCACCTCGGCCAAGATGGCCCTGCTCCACCGGCAGGGTCGGTTGAGGGTGGGCGAGACCTTCGTCAACCAGAGCCCTCTGGGATCGACCTTTACTGGGCGCATCGTGGAGGAGACGTTCGTCGGCTCCATCCCCGCCATCGTCCCCGAGATCCGCGGCACGGCCCATGTCACCGGCCTTCACCGCTTCGTGGTCACGCCCGATGATCCTTTCCCGCAGGGGTTTTTGATCTGAGCAGGAAGCTTGGCATGAACCTGAAGACCGGCGCGTTCCTCCAGTTCGAGGTTCAGCTTGTGACGCTCGATCTGCACGCTGGTGGCGAACCGGTACGTCTGGTGATCGATGGATTGCCGCCCATCCCCGGGGAGACGATCAACCATAAGCGGCTCTACGTGCGCGACCAACTCGATCACATCCGCCTGCTGCTCACCCGGGAGCCGCGGGGTCACCGGGATATGTTTGCCGGTATCATCACCGACCCGGTCAGCGAGCGGGGCGACTTCGGTATCGTCTTCATGGACCCGCGTCGGTATCCTTACATGTGCGGCCATGGCACCATCGGGGCGGTTACCGCCCTGATCGAGATGGGCTGGCTGGAGGTGGCGGGCAGTGACGTGGCCGGGACGGACGTGCCCGTCACGGTCGACGCGCCGGCAGGGCCGGTTCGCGCTCGGGCGCGTCTGGGCGCGCTGCGCGGCCCGAATGCTCCGCCGCGGGTGGCGTCCGTCGCCATCGAGTTGGCGTCGGCCTTCGTCTTCGCCCAGGATCAACCCCTCGACGTGCCCGGCTGGGGCCGCCTCACGGTCGACGTCGCCTTCGCCGGCGGCTTCGGGCTGCTGATCTCCAACGAGCAGGTGGGGCTGGCGCTCACGCCGGAGGACGCGCCGGCGCTCGCCCGCTGCGGCATGGCCGCTATTGAGGCCGCCAACCGGCAGCTGGAGGTGCGGCACCCCACGCGCACGTACATGGAGACCGTCGACTCGGCCGAGTTCTACGATCCCCGTTATGACGCCGATGGGCGGGGGAAGGCGGCCATGATCTACGGGGAGGGGCATGTTGACCGCTCGGCCTGCGGCACCGGCACCTCCATCAGGATGGCCCTGCTGCATCGCCGCGGTCAGCTCGACGTGGGAGAGCGGTACGTCAACCAGGGCATCCTGGGCACGACTTTCGAGGGGCGCATCCTGCGCGAGACCACCGTCGGCTCGGGGCGCGCGTTCCCGGGCATCGTGCCCGAGATCCGCGGCGCGGCCCACGTCACCGGCCTGCACCGCTTCACGGTTGGGCCGGACGATCCATTCCCGGAGGGGTTCCTGATCTGATGAAGGTCGCTACTCACATCACGCTCCCTCCGGATCCGCGATCCGGAGGCTGGCGGATTGCGAATCCGCCGGAGCGGTGTGGGGTGGATTGGGGGTTCGGGTGGAGCGCGAAAATGATAGAATCGCGGAGGCCCTCCGTTGACAGCCAGCTGAGATGCGGGTAACCTTGAAGCTCTTTGCAACGTTTCGACGCTACTTGCCGCCGGGCAGCCGGGGCCACGCCCACGACCTGGAGGTCGCCGCCGGCGCCTTGGTCGCGGACGTGCTGGCTCGCTTCGAGGTCCCGACCGACGGCGTCGTCATCCTGGTCAACGGCCACGCGGCGGCCCTGGAGCGCCCACTGGACGAGGGCGACGTCGTGGCTGTCTTTCCCGCCCTCGCCGGCGGCTGACGACGCCTTACGCGTTACGTTTCACGTTTCACAACTCACCATCACGTCACAGGAGGTAGTACGATGTTCGGATGGCACGGCTGTAAGCGAAGCGGCGTGCTGCGAGTCGATCTGAGCCAAGAGCAGACCGCGGTAGAGGAGATCGATCCCCAGCTGGCCAAGGACTACATCGGCGGCCGAGGTTGGGCGATCAAGGTGCTCCACGAGGAGGTCGATCCCACCGTCGATCCTCTCTCACCGGAAAACAAGCTGATCTTCACCGTCGGTCCGCTGACGGGCACGCCCGCCCCGACCGGCAACCGTTACATGGTGACCACCAAGGCGCCGCTCACCGGCGCGATCGCCTGCTCGAACTCGGGCGGGATGTATCCCACGGAGATGAAGAAGACGGGCTTCGACATGATCATCCTTGAGGGGCAGGCGGAGCGACCGGTCTACCTGTGGATCAACGCGGCCGAGCCTGGGGAAGAGACCCAGGTGGAGATTCGCTCGGCGGATCACCTTTGGGGCGAGCCTGTCCCCGCGGCCACGGATGCCCTGCTGGAGGAGACCGATGCGAAGGCTCGGGTGGCCTGCATTGGGCCGGCCGGCGAGCGGCTGGTCAAGATGGCCAGCATCATGAACGACAAGCACCGCGCGGCTGGCCGCTCCGGCGTGGGGGCGGTGATGGGCAGCAAGAACCTCAAGGCCGTGGTGGTGCGCGGCACGCGGGACGTGCCCCTGGCTCATCCCGATCAGATGCGGGAGCTTTGCCGGGAGGTGCGGCGCGAGGTCGCCGCCGACGTGAAGAAGGGCTCCACGCTGCGCGACTACGGCACCGCCTATGTGCCCATCGTGACCAACGAGATCGGCATCCTCCCCACCCACAACTTCCAGACCGGGGTCTTCGAGGGTGTGGAGGGCATCACGGGCGAGGTGCTTCGGGAGAAGTACTTGGTGCGGCCCAAGCCTTGCTACGGCTGCCCTATCGCCTGTGGCCGAAAGACGACGCTCGAAGGAGCCATCTACGACGGTGAGGGCGAGGGTCCGGAGTACGAGACCATCGCTTCGCTGGGCAGCGCCTGCGGCTTGGACGACATGGCGGCGGTCACGAAGGCCAACTACCTCTGCAACGAGCTTGGGATGGATACCATCTCCATCGGGGTGACCATCGCGTGTGCTATGGAGTTGTACGAGAAAGGCATTCTGCCGGAGGATGACGTCGGCATGCCGCTCCATTTTGGTGACGCCGACGCGGTGATCCGTCTTGTGGAGCAGACCGCCTACCGGGAGGGCTTTGGCGACGTCCTGGCCGAGGGCAGCTATCGCATGGCGGAGCGCTACGGTCACCCGGAGTTCTCCATCACGGCCAAGAAGCAGGAATTCCCCGGCTACGATCCGCGGGGCTCCAAGGGCATGGGGCTGCTTTATGCCACGTCGAACGTCGGCGCTTCCCATATGGCCGGCGATCTGGCTTATATGGAGGTCTTCGGCGTGCCGAAAAAGATCGATCCCTTGACCATCGAGCGAAAGCCACAGTACGTCAAGCACTTTGAAGATCTCTTCACCATCATCGACGCCGCCGGTCTGTGCGTCTTCCTCTCCATACGCTACCTCTGTGATGACACCGACGAGGTGATGCCCGACCGGCTGACCCGGCTGCTCAACCTGGCCACCGATGCAGGTTACACGGTGGAGAGCCTGATGGAGGCCGGAGATCGTATCTATACCCTGGAGCGGCTCTTCTTGAGCAAGGCCGGTTTCACCCGCGCCGATGACACGTTACCCAAGCGTATGCTGGAGGAGCCGATGCCCGACGGCCCGGCCAAGGGCCACGTGGTGGAGCTGGATGATATGCTGCCCGAGTTCTATGAGTTGCGCGGCTGGGACGAGGACGGGGTGCCCACGGAGGAGAAGCTGGCGGAGTTGGGGTTGGTGCCTTGACGACGACGGAGGGGCGATGGTACGACGAGGTTAAGGCGCTCGCCACACGGCTGGTGCGCATCGACAGCGTCAGCCCCAGCGTGGCGGGCGAGAACGCCTGCGGCGCGGAGATACGCCAGGCGCTGGCCGAGCGCGGCGTCGCCTCCGCCACGTGGCCGATGTGGGCCGACGACCGGAGGATCGTCTGGGCCATGGTGGAGGGGGGCGCGGTTCCCCCGGACGCCGAGCGGATCCCGACCGTGGTCCTGCTCGGCCACCTCGATACCGCCGGGGTCCAGGACTACGGCTCCGATCTCGACCCTTTCGATCCCCAGGGCCTCGGTGAGCGGCTGCTGGAGCGGTACCGAGGTCATCCCGACACGGACGACGAGCGTCTCCAGGACGCTGCAAGCGGGATGTGGATGTTTGGCCGTGGCAGCTTCGACATGAAGAGCGGCGTCGCCGCACAGATCGCCGTGATGGGGGCGTTGGAGCGAGCCAAGGCCTCTTTGCCGGGCAACGTGCTGATGATCACGACCCCCGATGAGGAGGTGGAGTCCGCCGGGCTGATGGACGCCCTCGCCCCCCTGATCGAGCTGCGCGATACTCGCGGGCTCGATCTCATTGGGGTTATCAACTCCGACTACACGGCGCCGCGTGAACCGGGCGACGACAACCGCTACATCTATCGTGGCACGATTGGCAAGCTGCTCTGCTGTTTCTACGTGCGCGGGTGCGAGACGCATGTGGGCGAGGCTTTCCGCGGCCTGGATGCCAATCTGATTGCCGCCAACCTGGTGCGCGAGACGAATCTCAATCCAGATCTCTGCGATGAGGCCGATGGCGAGATCACGGTCCCCCCCGTGACTCAGAAGGTGCGCGACTTCAAGGCCCGCTACGACGCCCAGACACCGATCTCGGCCGTCGTGCACTGCAGCTGCCTGGTCCATAGCTGGACGCCGCGGGACGTTCTGGCTCGCATGGTCGCTCTGGCGGGCCGGGCGCTGAGCGAGGCTAACCACCGACGAGTCGTGGCGTGGGGGGCGTATGCCAGCCGTCAGGGTAGCACCGATGCGCTCCCGAGCCTGGGGGGGGACGTGGTCACCTATCGACAGCTCTACGAGGCGGTGGCGGAGAGGATGGGGCGCGTCGAGCTGGCGCAGGAGCTCGATGAGCGATCCTTTGACGCCATAGCGAAGATCAGGGGGATGCTGGAGGTCCTCTCTCCGGCCGAGCGAGACGCCTTGATCGACCGGGCCCACCTGGTGGATATGGACAGCCGGGAGAGGAGCTTGGTGATCGTCAGGACGCTGGTGGACATCGCAACTCGCGAAGGGGTCTTCGACACCCGGAGGCCGGCCATCGTGGTCTACTTCGCGCCGCCGTTTTTTCCTCCCATCCGCGGCGACCCCACCTCCCGGCTGAACCGGGCCATAGCGGCCGAGGTGGCTGAAGGGACCTATGGGGAGATCCAATTCAGGGGCTTCTACCCCTACGTCTCCGAGATCAGTTTCATGCGGGTGGACGAGGCGGTCTACGACAGTCTCCCCGTGCTCAAGGAGAACTTTCCCCTATGGCGGGAGGCCAAACTCGCTCGAAGGGGATCGCCAGATCCCCGGAGGCCGCCTAGGGGGATGGCCGAGGATCTGAGAAAGGAGACCTTCAGCGTTCCCTTCGACCTGATCCGTGAGCTGGACTGCGACGTGGCCAACATTGGGCCCTGGGGCAAAGAGGCCCACGGCAAGGGCGAACGGGTCCATATGCCCTACAGTTTTGAGAGGGTCCCCGAGCTGATTCACAACGTTATTCTTAGGTTGCTCGACGATGCAAGGGATGGCGATTGGAACGTCTGACCCCTGCACCTATTGAGGAGGAACGATGACAGCAGAAAACGATACCTTGAACCGTGATTTGGATCGGTTGCCGCACTTGGTCACCGAGCTGCCTGGGCCGAAAGCACGTGCCTTGATCGAGGCGGACGAGGAGTTGGTCTCGCCCTCACTCCCTCGTGCCTTCTCGCTGGTCGCCGAAAGCGCCCAAGGCTGCACGGTGACGGATGTCGACGGCAACCGCTTCCTCGATTTCGCCGCCGGCATCGCTGTCTGTTCCACGGGTCACTGCCACCCGCGCGTGGTGAAGGCGATTCAGGAGCAGGCTGCACGTCTGATTCATATCTCGGCGGACTTCTACTATCCAACCTACGTCGACACGGCGAAAAAGCTGGTCGACATCGCGCCTGATGCCTACGATTGGCAGGTCTTCCTGACCAACTCGGGGGCGGAGGCGGTGGAGGGGGCGCTGAAGCTGGCCCGCTACGCCACCGGCCGCCACCGCTTCATCGCCTTCCTGGGCGCCTTCCACGGGCGCACGATGGGCGCGATCACACTGACGGCCAGCAAGCCCCAGTACCATCGCGGCTTCAGCTCGTTGCTCGCCGGCGTGACGCACGTGCCCTACGGCAAGTGTCTCAACTGTCACTATAACCTGACCTATCCCGAGTGCGGACTAGCCTGCATCGACTTCATTGAGAAGGAGATCTTCAAGCGCATCGCGCCGCCGGAGGATGTGGCGGCCATCGTCGTCGAGCCGGTGCAGGGGGAAGGGGGCTACGTGGTGCCGCCTCCGAGGTGGCTGCCCGCGCTGCGTGAGCTCTGCGACCGGCACGGCATCCTGCTCATCGCCGACGAGATCCAGAGTGGCATGGGGCGCACGGGGAAGATGTTCTCCTTCGAGCACTTCGCGGGGCCGGACGGCCCGGTGGTGCCGGACATCATCACCGTGGCCAAGGGGATCGCCTCTGGCATGCCCCTGGGGGCCTTCATCGCCAAGAAGGACTTGATGATCTGGGACGAGGGCGCCCACGGGACCACGTTCGGTGGCAATCCGGTCGCCTGTGCAGCGGCGCTGGAGACGATCGCCCTGCTGGAGGAGTCCCTGATAGAGAACGCCGCCCGGATGGGCGACTACCTGATGGAGCGGCTGGAGGGGCTGCAGGAGACGTATGACGCCCTGATCGACGTGCGTGGTCTGGGCCTGATGATCGGCATGGAGTTTCAGACCGGCGAGCTGGCCCGTGCCGTGGTCGAGGCCTGCTTCCAGCGGGGGCTGATCGTCCTGGGCTGCGGCGACAAGGCGGTCCGTCTCTCGCCGCCGCTGATTGTGGGGCGGGAGGAGGCCGACCTGGCGCTGGAGATCTTGGAGGCGGCTTTGGCCGAGGTGGATCATGGTGGATAAGCTGATGGGTATGGAGGAGGCCATCGCGGCCTACGTCCACGATGGCGACGCAGTGGCCATCGAGGGCTTCACCTCCTGCATCTGCTTCGCTGCCGCGCACGAGATCATGCGGCAGGGCCGCCGCGATCTCACCCTCTGCCGCATGACGCCAGACCTGATCTACGACCAGATGATCGCTGCCGGGTGCGCCAGCAAGATGGTCTTCTCCTACCTGGGCAATCCCGGGGTCGGGTCGCTCTACTGCGTGCGCCGCGCGGTCGAGCATGACGTGCCGTGTCCTATCGAGCTGGAGGAGTACTCCCACTTCGGGATGGTGGGGCGGTACACAGCCGGGGCATATCGTCTGCCGTTCTTTCCTCTTCACTCGTACAAGGGCAGCGACCTGTCGTGCGTCAACCCTCGCATTCGTTACGTGGAGAGCCCCTACGGCGGTGAGACCATCGCCGTCGTGCCCCCGCTTAACCCGGACGTCGCCATTATCCACGCTGCCCGTGCCGACCGAAAGGGAAACACGCAGCTCTGGGGTCTCCTCGGCGTGCAGAAGGAGACCGCCTTCGCGTCCCGATGCGTCATCGTCGTGGTCGAGGAGATCGTCGACGAGGATGTCATCCGCTCCGACCCCAACCGCACCGTCATCCCGGATCTGGTGGTGGACGCGGTGGTCCACGAGCCCTACGGTGCCCATCCCTCCTATGTCCAGGGCTACTACGACCGGGACAACGCCTTCTACCTGCGCTGGTATCAGATCAGCAAGGACCGAGGCTCGACCGAGGCCTGGCTCGATGAGTTCGTTTTCGGCGTCCGGAACCGGGCCGAGTACGTGGAGAAGATGGGAGCGGAGACGTGGGAGCGGCTGCAGCCCGGGGAAGCCTGGGCGGAACCGGTGAATTACGGTATGTACGACAGCTGAGGGGCGGAACCGCCGAGGCGGGCTCCGGTAGCGAAGCGGCTGGAGCGCCGTCGTCCCGACGGCAGGGGGAACCGCCGAGGCGGCTGGAGCGCCGTCGTCCCGACGGCAGGGAACGCGAGGGACCTCGCTCCCGGGGGCGGTCGGCGGGCCTATTTCGCGCATCACGCATGATGCCTCATGAAAGGTAGGACCTATGCCGTCAAACTACACCCCGTCTGAGATGATGATTGTCACCGCGGCGCGCGCGTTGCAGGGCGTTCGCACCGTCTTCGTCGGCGTTGGGCTGCCCAACAGCGCCTGCAACCTGGCGCGGCGGACCGGGGCGCCGGACTTGGAACTGATCTACGAAAGCGGCATCTACGGTGCCCGACCGGCCCGGCTCCCTCTCTCCATCGGGGATCCAACCCTGATCAGTGGGGCGACATCGATCTGCTCCATGGTTGATCTTTTCGGGCTTTACCTGCAGGGCGGCCTGGTCGACGTTGCCTTTCTGGGTGGTGCCCAGATCGACCGCTTTGGCAATCTCAACACGACCGTGATCGGCGACAGCGAGGCCGAGCTGATCGAAACCTGGGAGCGTCCCAAGGTGCGTCTACCGGGCAGCGGTGGAGCGTGCGAGATCGCCATTAACGCTCAAATGAGCTTCATCATTATGCGCCTCAAGCGACGGGCCTTCGTGGAACGGCTCCATTTTCGCACCAGCCCGGGTCACCTGAGCGGACAAGGGGAGAGAGAGCGGTTGGGCTTGGCCGGCGCCGGCCCTCAGCTGGTCGTCACCGATAAATGTGTCTTTGGCTTCGACGATGCGACGCGGGAGATGACCCTGCAGAGCCTCTACCCTGGCGTCACCCTGGCTGAGGTGAAGGAGAGCGTGGGCTGGGATCTGCATGTAGCGTTGGATCTGCACGAGGCTGCGCCGCCCGCCAGGGAGGAGCTGCGCCTCTTGCGGGAGGAGCTGGATCCGCAGGGACTCTATCGCTAGGGGATGTCCCTTACTCCCGTTTGAAGGTTTGAGTGTTTGAACGTGTTACGGTGGGTGTCGGGCGGATGCCGCCTATGCGCTTACTTTTTCTATGGCGGATGCCGCCTAGACACTGAACTATTGTTCCCAAGAGCAGCAACAGGAGGTTTGCATGGTCGAGTCGAGGCCTTATCGTAGTATTCCTTTGTGGCAGGATGTGGGGGAGGAGCAGTGGAACGACTGGCGCTGGCAGATCGCCAACCGCATCACCACGGCCGACGGGCTGGATCGGGTGATCAACCTGACGGACGAGGAGAAGCAGGTCATCGACAGGTCGTTGAACACGCTGCGCATGGCCATCACCCCCTACTATGCCAGCCTGATGGACCCGGATGACCCCGCCTGCCCGATCCGCATGCGGGCTGTGCCCACCATTCACGAGACCGAGGTCAGACCCGAGGATGAGGTCGATCCGCTGGCCGAGGAGATCGACTCGCCGGTGCCCGGGATCACCCATCGCTATCCGGACAGGGTGCTCTTTCTGGTCACCGATCAGTGCTCCATGTATTGCCGTCACTGCACCCGGCGGCGCATGGCGGGGGAGACGGACCGCGCGCTGCCCAAGTCGCGCATCGACGATATGGTCGACTATGTGCGCGAGGCCCGGGGTGTCCGTGATGTCCTCCTGAGCGGCGGCGATCCGCTCACCCTGTCGACCGACCGCTTGGAGTACATCGTGGCCCGGCTGCACGAGATCCCTCACGTGGAGATCGTGCGCTACGGGTCGGCGGTGCCGGTGGTGATGCCGCAGCGCATCACGGACGGGCTGATAGCGATGATGAAGAAGTATCAGCCGGCCTGGCTCAACACGCACTTCAACCATCCCAAGGAGATGACCCCGGCGTCCCGCAAAGCGCTGGCCAAGTTGGCCGATGGCGGCATCGTCCTCGGTAACCAGTCAGTGCTCCTCAGAGGGGTGAACGACTGCCCTATCATCATGAAGGAGCTGGTGCAGCGGCTGATTCAGAACCGCGTGCGCCCCTACTACATCTATCAGTGCGATCTATCACAGGGCATCGGCCACTTTCGCACGTCCATCGGCAGGGGGATCGAGATCATGGAGCATCTATGGGGCCACACCAGCGGCTTCGCGGTGCCCCGCTACGTGAAGGACGTCGGTGGCGGCGTGGGGAAGACACCTATCGACCCCTGCTACATTGTGAGCCGCAGCGACCGGGTGACGATCTTCAGGAACTACGAGGGCGTCATCGGCCGCTACATTGAGCCGGAGGACGCCGGGTGGGACGGGTGCCCCGAGAATTGTCACATCTGCGACGAGCGTCGGGAGCGCGGCCTTGACGAGCCACATGTCGGCCTGGCCCGCCTCTTCAGCGGCGAGGTGAAAGCGCTGGAGCCAGCCCATCTCGACCGGCACGAGAGAAACGAGCTAGCGAGAGAGAGGAGGAAGGATGCGTGAGGTTGTCATCGCCTCGGCGGTACGCACGCCTATCGGGCGGTTCGGAAAGGCGCTCAAGGATGTCTCGGCGGCGGAACTGGGCCGCGTTGCAGCCCAGGAGTCACTGAGGCGAGCTGCGCTGGCGCCCGAGGAGGTCGACGAGGTCATCCTGGGCCACGCCCGCCAGGCCGGCAATGGGCCGAACCTGGCCCGCCAGGTCGCCTTCCGCGCCGGCGTGCCCGTCGACCGCCCCGCCTATACCATCAACAAGGCCTGCGCCAGCGGCCTGAAGGCCATCACCCTGGCCTGCCAGTCCATCATCACGGGCGAGAACGACGTCATCCTCGCCGGCGGCGTGGAGCAGATGTCCCAGATCCCGTATCTGCTGATGGAGGCCCGCTGGGGCTATCGGCTGGGCAGCGACGAGGTAGTGGACGCCATGCACCGCGACGGGTACTACTGTCCGTTGGCGGAGATGATGATGGGCCGCACGGCCGAGATTTTGGTCGAGGAGTACGGGATCAGCCGCGAGGAGCAGGATTGGTTTGCTTTGGAGAGCCACCGCAAGGCCGTACGGGCATGGAAGGAGGGATTCTTCGACGCCGAGGTGGTGCCGGTCGAGGCGCCCGGTCGCAGGGGGAAGACCATCCTGGTCGAGGAAGATGGGCGCCCTCGCCCCAACACCAGCATGGAGAAGCTGGCTCGTCTGTCCCCTGTGTTCAAGGAGGGTGGCACCGTCACGGCGGGGAACGCCAGCGGCATCACCGATGGCGCGGCGGCGGTGGTCGTCATGCCCGCCGAACGGGCCGACGTGTTGGGCGTCGAGCCTCTGGCCCGTGTTGAGGCCTTCGCCAGCGCAGGGGTGCACCCCCGGCGCATGGGTATGGGGCCGGTGCCCGCCACGCGAAAGGTCATGGCCAAGACCGGGCTCTCGCTCGACGATCTGGATCTGATCGAGCTGAACGAGGCCTTCGCCGGGCAGGTGCTGGCGGTGGAGCGGGAGCTCGACTGGGACACGGAGAAGCGCAACGTACACGGCGGGGCGGTCGCGCTGGGCCACCCGACCGGATGCACCGGCACCCGCATCGTCGTCACCTTGCTCCACGCTATGCACCAGCGGGACGCTGAGATCGGCCTGGCCACCCTCTGCGTCAGCGGCGGGCTTGGTATGGCCCTCCTGGTGAGGCGGCTGTAGCGAGCGGCGGTAGGTATCTGCTCTGGCGGGTTCGCAATTCGCCAGCCTCCGGATTACGAATCCGCCAGAGCACCCATCACGCTCCCTCCGGATCGCGGGCGGAACCGCCCAGCCGGAGGGAGCAGTGGCAAGCGGAGGGAGCAATGGCAAGCATAGGAGGCTCTCCTACAGTGACTGACCAGCCCAGAGAACCGAGGACCAAATCCCACTACGCCCATCCCGACGGCCACATCCTCTACCGGGGCGCCCGCCGCCCGCACCCCATGGTCGAGCGCGCCGAGGGCGTCTACCTCTACGACACCGAGGGGCGTCGCTACCTGGACGCCTCGGGTGGCGCCATCGTGGTCAACGTGGGCCACGGCCTGCGCGAGATAGCGGACGCACTGGCCGATCAGGCCGTCCGCGTTGCCTACGCCCACCCCACCGCGTTCACCAGCCGGCCGGCCGAGGCCTACGCCGCGGCGCTGGCCGAGGTGGTGACCTTGCCCCAGCCCCGGTTCTTCTTCCTCAGCAGCGGTTCCGAGGCGGTGGAGACCGCCATCAAGCTGGCCCGGCAGATCTGGCTGGAGCGCGGGCGATCGGGGCGTTACCTGGTCATCTCCCGTTGGCAGTCCTACCACGGCACCACGCTAGGCGCGCTGTCGGTTGCCGGCAAGCCGAAGATGCGCCGTCCTTTCGAGCCTATGCTGGCCGACGTGCCGCACATCCCACCGCCCTACTGCTATCGCTGCCCCTTTGGTCTGACACATCCCGAATGCAGCCTCCGCTGCGCTGACGCTCTAGACGAGGAGATCAAGCGGGTCGGCGCGGACAACGTAGCTGCCTTCATCGCCGAGCCGGTCAGCGGCGCCACCCTCGGTGCGGTCGTGCCGCCGCCTGGCTACTGGCCGCGCGTGCGGGAGATCTGCGACCGCCGCGACGTGCTGCTGATCGCCGACGAGGTGATGACCGGATTCGGGCGTACGGGCCGCTGGTTCGCTCTGGAGCGCTGGGACGTGGTGCCAGACCTGGTGGCCATGAACAAGGGCACCGCGGGGGGGTATGTGCCTCTCTCCGTCACGGCGGCGCGGGGCGAGCTGGTCGACGCCATCGTGGAGGGGAGCGGCGACTTCGTCCACGGCGGGACCTTCTCCCACCATCCGGTGACCACCGCCGCAGGGCTGGCCACGCTGCGCTACCTGCAGGAGCACGACCTGGTGGCGGCGGCGGCGCGGAAGGGCGAACTGCTGGAGCGGAAACTGCGCGATGGCCTGGGGGATCTGCCCAGCGTGGGCGACATCCGCGGCGTGGGGTTGATGTGGGGCGTGGAGTTCGTGGCCGACCGCGAGAGCAAGGCCCCTTTCCCCGCCGAGGCACACACGGCCCAGCGCGTGGCCGATGCTGCTCTGGAGCGTGGCCTGATGGTCTACCCCAGCGCCGGCTGCGTCGACGGCACCGCCGGCGACCACGTGACCCTCGGTCCGCCCTTCATCATCACCGAGGAGCAGATGGACGAGCTGGTGGAGCTGCTACGCGAGGCGATTGAGGCGGTAACGACTGGAGCGTAAGGCGTAAAACGGGTGGAGCTGCTACCCGAGCCCAAGAGCCTGCGGCGCGTCCAGATCCCACAGCGGACTGATCGACTCGCCGTGATAGATGCCGCGGATCGCGTAGGCCAGCATAGGCGCGATGCTTACCATCCTCAGCTTGGGATGGCGCTTCGCCGGGGGAACCAGGACCGAATCGGTGACCACTAGCTCCGCGATGTAGTCCCGGTCCAGCTCCTCCAGCGCGCTGGGCAGGAGCACCGGGTGGGTGATGGCCAGGTGCATCTCCGGACGGGCGCCATGCTCCAGCAGGACCGGCAGTTGGCGCAGCACGCTGCCGCTGGCCACCATATCGTCGATCAGAACCGGTATCTTGTCCTTTACCTCGCCCACCACGTGCATGGTCTGGGCCTGGGTGAAGCCGGTGCCGGAGCGCCGCTTCTGCATGATGACCAGCGGAACGTCCAGTGCTTCGGCGTACTTGCCCGCCAGCCGCGCGCGGCCGACGTCCGGGGAGACGACCACGGCGTCCTGCAGAAAGGGCTTGTCCTTGAAATAGTCGGCCAGGGTCGGGTAGGCCGGCAACTGGTCGACGGGCATGGTGAAGAACCCCTGGATCGCCTCTGAGTGGATGTCGACGTAGATGACGCGGTCGGCGCCCAGCATCTCCAGCATGGAGGCCACGACGCGGGCGCTGATCGCCTCGCGGCCGCGGGCCATGCGCTCCTGGCGGCTGTAGGGGAAGTAGGGGATCACGGCCGTGACCTGCCGCGCCGACGCGCGCCGCAGCGCGTCGATCAACAGCATCAGCTCCACCAGATGGTCGTTGACCGGCGCCGTGCACGGCTGGATGACGAAGCAGACCTGCTTGCGCACCGTCTCGTCGATCTGAACGTGTACTTCTGAGTCCGGAAGCGGGGTGACGGAGAGCGCCGAGAGTGGGAATCCGAGCAGATGCGCCACAGCCTGGGCTAGAGGACGGTTGGCGCTGCCGGCGAAGATGCGCATCTGCTCCTCGGATGGGTCGTGCGGCTCGATGCGATCCAGACCCAGCACGTGGGCCTCGACGGCGTTGATGGCCGCCGAGAGGGGCTCGTCCCCCGCGTCGTACCTGCGGATCTCAGGCAAGGCTCGGAACCCTGGCGAATACTTGGCCAGCGACTCCTCCACGCAGTGGAGCGGTAGATTGCGGCTGCATAGACGGTGCGTGATGTGGTGCACAATCCAATGCAGCTCGTCCATATTGTGGTGTAGGTAGACGCCCCTGGTCTCCTCGCCTTCGATGATCTGGTAGAAGAAGCCCCAGTTCTGCCACGGTGACTGCGTCGACGCGGTCTCCGTCGCTTGGAAGCAGGTGGCCTTCTCCGGCCAGCGGGCCTGTAGCACGCGGTATTGTAGTTTCATAGCTCTCTTGGCAATCGATCTCCTCGGTGGCGGCGCGACCTAGTCCGGCTCCCACCAGACGTAGATCAGCGCCTCGCCCCCTTGTTCGAAGTACTCGACCTTGACGACGTGCACGCCGGTTTCGGCATACGTCTCGCCGCAATAGGCGACGCCGTTGTTGGGATGCCATTCGTCCAGCACCAGCTGCCCATCGACCCAGATCCGTGCGCCGTCGTCGCTCATGGCACAGAAGCGGTAATGGTCGGCGTTGAGCTCGATGTGCCTTGTCCAACGGACCGAGAAGTGGTCGCGCGGGACGTCGGGCAAGGGTCGATCTCCATGCCACTCGAAGCCGATAGCGGGGTCGTGCCGGGTAGCGACCGGGGTCCCCACCAGGGCCTGATTGGCGAAGTACTCGCCGTACCAGGTCTCCGTCGGGGACAGACCCGCCGGTTCCTCGTCGGATACCTTCTCCCACCAGACGTGGATGCGGGCGACGCCCGTGCTCTCGTAAAACATCACATCCACAGTGTGATGGCCGCCGAAGAGGGCCTTATCCGCGCTGTAGAGGCGGTAACCGCCGTCGCGCCAGCCGTTGATGATGCGATCACCGTCCACGGTCAGGCGCACGCCGTCGTCCACCTTGGCGTGGAAGCGGTAGGTGCCTCCATCCAGGTGGAAGGAGCCGCTCCAGCGCACGCCGAAGTGATTCGTCGGCATGCCGCCGGCCGGCGGCCCGTGATCCCAGTCGAAGTTCACACTGGCGTCGGTGCGCGTGGTGTAGGGCGCTCCGCTCAGCTCGGCGTTGTCGAAGTACTCCCCCTCCCACGGACCGGGGAACGAAGCGGGCAGCGTCGTGTCCTCCTTGGGGGGCGGCGGTGGTGGTGGTGGTGGCGGCGGCGCACCGGGGATGGTGAGCCGCTGGCCCACGTAGACGAAGTTCATGTTCGTGATGCCGTTGGCGCGGGCGATGCTCCATGCATCAACCCCGTAGTGAAGCGCGATGTAGGTGAGCGTTTCACCCGGCTGGACGACGTGGACGAAGCCCGTCGGCTGGGTACACGGGACGACGAGCCGCTGGCCCACGTAGATGAGATTGGGGTTGGCGATGCCGTTGGCTTGGGCCAGCGCTGAGGCGGTCGTGCCGTAGCGAGCGGCTATGGCGGAGAGTGTCTCTCCGTACTGTACGATGTGGACGCTGTCTCTGAGGGGGGCGGCCGATGCTGTTCCGGGGAGAAACAGGAGCACCACAATCACCGCTGCAAGCACTATGGAGAGCCAATTTCTGCACATATCTTACCTCCTTTGCCCAAGGGCTGCGGTCGGCGGCTGTCGCCAGCCTGAAGCCCGACCGTGCAGAGCTAATGAGGACATTTGTGGCGTGTCGAGACAGAGCCTTTAGTCCAAGTTGCAGATGATCGTAGTATACATCAGCTTGACTGGATTGCAAACCGATCTAACCCTGCCCCGGACACACCCTCCACCCAGGAGGTCTCCAGTGACCCGTCGACGGCGGCATAGGGGACGTACTGCCCGTAGCGGTCCGAGCGCAAGTGAGACGAGGCGCTCACGTCGGCGAAGGCCGAGAGGGCGCGCGGCTCGGGCACCGCGTTGGAGAGCACCTCGACACGATCCACCTGGATGAGGGCGGACATGGAGCGCCGTCGTCCCGACGGCAGGGGCTGCAGCGCCTGCGCTGGCTCCAGCGCAATCGCCAACTCCCACGTGCCTGCCTGGACTGTGGCACGGGCGTCGGCGGGCCACCAGGAAATCGGCACGCCGTCGGCCCAGAGCTCGGTGCCCACGCAGGCGTCGTCCGGCAGCGTGCTCGAGCGTGGAGCGCCGTCGTCCCGACGGCAAGGAAGCGAGGTGCCCACGCAGGCGTCGTCCGGCAGCGTGCTCGAGCCGCGGATGACGACCTGTGGAGCCGTCACCGCCACCTCTTCGACGGCGATGCTGCCGCCCCGGGGCTCTACTTCCTCGGACGGGACGGCGACGACCCGATTATCACCGCCGTGATAGCGGTAGGTCTGCCCTCCGACGCCCAGCTTGATCACGTAGCCTGGAGTGATGACCTGTGCGTAAGACTCCCCTGCCAGGGATAGGCCGTAGGCTCCTGCATCGAGGCTATCCGGGAATTGGACCGTGATCTTGTCAGAGAACCCCACGCCTGGCTCTAGCACGAACGGTCGTTGCTCCAGCGTGCCGACCACCAGTGGCTGCTCACGGGCCATCAGATTCAGGCAGAAGCAGCCGGGCCACGGCTGGTCTGTTTCGTTCTCGATGCTGATCTCGAAGGTTGCCTCCGCGCCGGGCTCGAAGCCTGCGGCGTAGCCGCTCCAGGCTACGATGGCGCCATCTCCCAACTCCGCGCGAGAGATGATGTTATTACAAATATGTAACAAATCCTTGACAAGAATCGAAAAGTGTGGTACACTACCTAGTGAAGCAGGGAACATCTTGCTAAAGGCAAGCCGGGCCCAGGAGGGCAGCTCATCCCAGCAGGTGAGAACTCGTTGCGGCGGCGGTCTCGCCCGTGCAAGACCATTCGGTAAGAACGATTAGAGGAAAGGGAGTGTAACATCATGAAGAAGCTCACGCTTAACCTGTTAGTGGTAGCCGCTGTAACGCTTCTCGCTGTAGCGCCTGTGATGGCAGCGGGGCATACTTCAATCGTCGATATCGCAGTCGCTGATGGTCGCTTCACCACGCTGGTGGCCGCTGTTCAGGCTGCTGGTCTGGTCGAGACCCTAGACGGTGGAGAGTGGACCGTGTTCGCACCCACGGACGATGCGTTCGCGAAATTGGGCTTGAACGCTGACAACGTCGCCAGTACGTACAGCAAGGAGGAGTTGACGGATATCCTTCTGTATCACGTGCTTCCGGCCAAGGTCAGCTCGGCCGAGGCTAAGGCAGCGGTAGGTGACATCGCCATGGCCAACAACAAGATCGCCGGGCTCAAGGTCTTCGAGGGCGATATCTACGTTAACGATGACTCGAAGGTCATCATCCCCAACATCCTGGCCGCGAATGGATACATCCACGTGGTTGACACCGTTATTCTGCCCCCGTGGCCGCGCACGGAGGAGGTAGAGGCGGTGGCCGCCGAGGCAGCGGGTGGACCGGTCGTCACGGCTGCGTCTAGCATCGTTGATATCGCGGTGGCGGATGGGCGTTTTGATACGCTCGTGGCGGCCGTCACATACACCGGTCTGGCCGAGACCCTGTCCGGTGGTAATTGGACGGTTTTCGCGCCCACCGACGATGCGTTCGCGAAGCTAGAGCTGGATGCTCACAACGTTACCAGCGCCTTCACCAAGAAGGAGTTGACTGATATTCTGCTCTATCACGTGCTCGAGGGGAGCGTCGACTCGGCGGAGGCGAAGACGGCAGTGGGCAACATCACCATGGCGAATAACAAGCTGGCGGGACTCAAGGTCTACGAGGGTGACCTGTACGTCAACGACGACTCGAAGGTCATCATCCCGGACGTCATGGCTGCCAATGGCGTAATCCACGCCGTCGACACTGTCATCCTGGGGCCTTGGCCGCGCCAGTGATTCGGTGCCTGGGGGGGGGTCCGCCCGTCGACCCGAGGTCTCCGACGCGTCAAGTAGGTTTGAGCTGCCTTCGGCGTCAAGAGGGCGATGACTGAGGACAAGTGAGCCTCTGCTCGTCATCAGAGGGCCAGCGCCAGGTTACACGACCTGAGCTGGCCCTTTATCGTATCTCTGACAAGGTGCCTGGGCGGCCTCCGCCCGTCGACCCAAGGCCCGCCAATACCGGTAGAGTGGATGAGGCGGCCCCTATTCCGGATTTACCACCCTGCCGAGAAACAGGATGCTCCCGGTGCTCTTCTCGCGGATCAGGAAGATGAATGGATGATCGGCACGGAAGGTGGGGGGAGGCGCGGGGATCGCCTTTAGCTTCATGATCACGGCTGTCGCGGCAGCTGCCTCGGTGCCCTCCTCATTCACAGCGACATAAGCCTTGTGCAAAACCGCTCCTATGTAAAGCGCTTTGCTGCCGTCCATCCCAGAGAAATCGGCGTCAGCTCCAAAAGCGTCAACCATGCCCATCGACGTCAAAGCCTCGTTCAAGCTGAACGGAAAGGTTATCTCGAATCGCGGCAGTGATACCTGTACCTCACGACGCCATAGGTGCTCTGTCCATTGGCCCAGATTCCCCACGGTCAAGCGCTCTTCAAGATCTGCCAGTCCGTCGATCTCTCTGGGCAAGAGCACCACCATCGACAGATCGTCCCCGGCATACGGCAGCTCGAGAATTTGCAGACCATCGCTCTCGCCATACCTGTACTCAGCGGTCTTGTTCATCATCGGCACCTGAACCTGCTTGTCGGGCGTGACCGAAAACGCGGCATCGCGGGTAGCGCTCCGCTTGAATTGGTTTGCCCAGTCTCCTTTGAAGTATATGGCGTTGGTCAGGACCAGGCGAGTCAAGGCATTGAGAAGGCCGGATGGGATGATGTTCTGGATCTTGCCCTCGGTCTTCTCTTCGACCCAGGCGTTGATGGTGCCCCGTGCCGCTTCCGCATCGCCGTAGTCGAGGGCGGTGACCAGCACGCCGTAGTATTCCTTCGTCAGAGCGAGGAACGCCTCCAGCAGATCATACCCTTTATGCGGCCATAGGGCGTTGGCCACCCTCAGCTGGATATGTCCTTTCCTCCCGATGTCAGCCAGCTTCGCCTCCAGCAGCGCAAAGGCCCGATGGAGTTGCTCTTGCTCTGCGGGGAAGTGGAGGGCCTGCGCTATCTGGGCTTCCGTGTCTCCACGGGCGCCGGCGTAGGTCATAGCCAGTGCGGTCGATAGGCTGTAGGGGGAGAAGAAGAGGTTCCCCTTCACCATCCTCACCTGCTGATAGAGGTCCAGGGCGAATGCGGTGTTTCCTTGCACAACGCTATCTGCGCCAGCGTCGCCTCGTTCCTGAATGTCTTGCTCGAATGGTTTCATCATGCTCTCCTTAGAAGTGCTCGTGTAGGTAGGGCAGCCGGGGCGGGAACATGGTCCGCATGGTAGCCTGCACTGCCGCCGGCGGGTCGCCCCAGCCCCGGAAGACGAAATCGGCCGGATCGTGCGTGCCGTAGACCAGCGCCGCCAGGGCCTGGATGGTCAGGTCACAGTTGGCCTGGCTGGCCGGGCCAACCTGCAAGTGCCCATCCACTGTCTCGAACCGCCAAGCTCCGTCTGGGGCCGCCGTGACACCGGGGCCGCCCTCGTTCCAGGGGCAGAGCGGGTCGCGGACCCGTGCCGCGAAGCACCCCGGCCCGGTCGCCATCCCGCCCAGGCCGGCCACGTCGACGACGCGGCCCATTGGCGCCAAAGCCGGGGCCTCGGTGGACAGTTGGATGTCGGCCAGCCAGGTCTCCGGCCGTTCGGAAGGGGGCAGCCAGAGCTCGATCTCGCTGGCCTGATCCACATGGCGCGCGATCCACTGCAGGAGCAGGTACCTGGCCTGGCTGGTGTCGTAATAGAAGCGCAGGGCGCGCAGCGTGAAGTCGCCGTGCCGATCGCCCTTGAGGTGGTACAGCATTAGCCCCACCACCTCGTTAAGCGAAGCGGCATCCACTCGGGCCAGCGCCAGCCAGGAGCGGTTCTCTTTCTGCGCCCGCTTCTTCTCCCCGTGGACAAAAACGCCCATGCCATGCGTCCGTCGCTGGAACCGCTTTAGGTAGGCTCGGTAAGTATCGTAGCCGTCGCCGATCAGCATCCGCTCCACCTCGCCGCCCATGTCCTTCTTGAGCAGGGGCAGCAAGGCCGACGGCTCAAACTTCACCTTGGCGTAGAGCGGGAACTTGACGTACCCCAGCCTCTCATAGAACGACGCGCGGAAAGGGTAGAGGCAGGAGAGAGGCCACCCCTCGTCGCGGTGTGCGGTCAGCAGGTTGGCCATCAGGCGCCGGCAGTAGCCCCGGCGTCGGGCGGCCGGGTCGGTGGCTACGCCCCAGACCGCGCCCACGTCGTACAGCTTGCCGCGCACGTGCTGAGTCATAGGAGAGCCGGAGACGGTGGCCACCGGGGTGTCGTCCTCGAACAGGGCAAAGGTGATGAGGCCCTTTCGCTCCCGGATGAACGTCTCCCAGGGTTCCCGCTCGCGAAACGGTGGCGAATCGTGGAAGGCGTAGCTGGTCAGGGGGAACAGCACGTCCGAGATCTCTTCTCTCGGCAGCCGGCGGATGGTCGTCTCGCTCATGTCAGCCTCCTTCTGATAGGTACCCGTCAACGGCGCTTCCGATGCCCGTCACCTTCCCTTCGTCCAATGGGTTGGAGTCCAGGTTGGCCCAATCGTACACCGAGACGCTGCAGACGTCCAGCGCGCGGCTGGCCGTGGAGACGAAAAACTGACCCGGCGCAAGCTGCACGTGATTCCGAAGAGGGCGGATGCTGCCTAGTCGCTTACTCTTTCTATAGCGGAGAGTCTGCTGCCTATCGAGAGGTCAATCTACGGCAGGTGGTCTACGATTCGAGGGTGGGGCGTGACTTCGCCACAGAACGGGCAGGGATGGACGAGGTGGGGGTCAGGGTTCAAGCTGTCGGATAGGTTGGTTCGCCCTGCCCATAGACGCGATTCTCAGCCATAAGAGAAGGAAGTGAAGCGGCATCAGCTCCGAGCGTCTTCCTGCATTCTGATGGCGGCCAACAGCCGTTCCGGTGGATCTCCCTTGCTTACGAAGGCGTCCGCGCCGGCGGACAGGGCTGCGCGGCGGGCCTCTGAGCGTACGCTTAGTGCGATCACCAGTATGTCCGGGCGGATCCGCCGCAGAAGGGGGAGGGAGTCCGTGGCCGTCAAACCCGGCAGCTCCCAACCCAGGAGCACAATGTCCGGCAGCGTGGTGGCTGTGCGATTCAGCAGGTCGTCTCCGTCGCTCGCCTCGCCCACGATCGCCAGCCCCGGCTCTCGTTCCAGCAGCACGCGAAGGGCAAATCGCACCTTGGGTTGGTCGTCGGCCAGCAGGATTCGCATCGTGAACCCCCAGGTCGGTGGTGTGCTCTCTGCGTTCGTCTCGCTATCAGGTGCTACGAAGAAGACGGCGGCCTCCCTTGAGGCCTGCCCAGCCGAGCAGTATCAATGGGACGTAGGAGCAGGCGAGCACCGGTACAAGTCGGGACTCGTCGAGCCGGTTGTGGGCCGGGCACAGCGGGAAATAGACGACTGCGATGCCATTGCCCGGTTCTATGCCGCCGACCCCATGACTGGGAACCGTCGGCTGCTACTGGTAGATCGCGTCAACCGGTTCAGCCATGCCCAGGCTGGCCCACTCCCGGACCCCGGCGCGCGAGGTGCGAGTGAAGGTTCTACGACCCGACGGCGCGAAGCGGTAGCGCACGAAGTACTGAAAGCTGGGCGGGCCGACGCTGTCGTCGCTTTGCTCGACCCACGCCTCGACCACCTCCGCCGTGGTGCGCCGCCCCAGGATCCACAAAGACAGGTCCTTAGTCAGGTTGACCGTCGCTGCCGCCAGGCAGACCAGCCCGAAGGTGATGGAGAGCGGGGATAAACGCCATCCCCAGGCAGCTCCTGTTTGCGCACGCGGCTTGCCCACTAGGCGTTGTTCCCCCGCATGCGCGGGTCGAGGATGTCCCGCAGGGCGTCGCCGACCAGGTTCCAGGCCAGCACGAAGAGAACAATGGCCAGGCCAGGATAGGTCACGATGTGCCAGTGGTCGGCCAGCGACGGGATCCAGTTGCGAGCGAAGTTGATCATCTGACCCCAGTCGGCGTACCCTCGCTGGGCTCCCAGCCCCAGGAAGCTCAAAGCGGCGAAGGTTAGCACGTAGGATCCTGTGTTCATGGAGGCGATGACCAGCACCGGGAAGACCGCGTTGGGCAACAGGTGACGCAGGAGGATGCGCAGGTCGCCGACGCCTATCGCGCGCGCTGCCAAGGCGTACTCCTCCTCCCGAACCACCATGATGTTGCCCCGAATGACCCGGGCATACGTCATCCAGCCGAAGGCGATTATGGCCAGCATCCCGGTCAGGATTTGCAGCTGCACAGGATCGACGGGCTTGGTGGGATTGCTTCCGAAGGTCACCATGGCCAACAGCTTGGCCATGAACATCAGCGCACCCGCCTCGCCGCGCCCGTAGATCGTCTGCAGCACCGATGTCAGAGTGATGGCAGCCAGCAGGAAGGGAAAGGCTTGAAACACTTCCGTGATGCGCATCAGCACGTCGTCGACCCAACCGCCGTAGTAGGCGCCGATCGATCCGATGGTCAGGCCGATGATGCTCGTGAATATTGTGATCACCACGCCGATGCGAAAGGCAGTACGCGCCCCCCATACTACCCCATAGAGGATGTCGTACTGGCCCTCCGTGGTCCCCAAGGGGTGCTCCGCACTGGGGCCCTCCGGCTCCGTCTGGAAGCCGTCACGAGGGATCATGTACGGGTCTCGCGAGTTCTCCGGCGGCGGGGCGATCCACGGCGCGCTGATGGCCAGCAGCGCAAAAGCTAGCAACAGCAGAAGGCCTGTCAGTGACGTCGGGTTGGTCAACAGTCTCTTCACCATCTTCATCGCATCATCTCTTCCCTGGAACCTCGAGCGTAAGGCGTAAAGCGTAAGACGTAAGACGTAAGGCGTAAAACGTAAGGCGTAATTCGACCGACCTGCTCGCCATTCGCTGAACCGAACGGCTCAAAGCCCAACCCTCCTTCGGAGGCTGTAGGGAGTCCGCGGGGTTGCCCCATCAATCTAAGCGTATCCTCGGGTCGACGAAGCCATAGAGCACGTCGACGACCAAGTTGCCGAGCACCAGCGTGAGGCTGCTGAAAAGCGTCACCCCGAGGACTGAGATGGCGTCCAGGGTGAGGGCGGCCTGGGCCAGGAAGGAGCCCATGCCCGGATAGTTGAAGATCGTCTCGGTGATCACCACCCCGTTGAGCAGTCCCACCAGGATCAGTCCCCCGACGGTGATGATGGGGATCAGCGCGTTGGGCAGGGCGTGCCTCATGATCACGATTCTCTCCAGCAACCCCTTGGATCGGGCCGTGGTCAGATAGTCCTGGCGCAGCACGTCCAGCATCGACGAGCGGGTCACCCGCAGCAGGTAGGCCCAGTTCAGATAGGCCAGCGTGGTGATCGGCAGCACCAGGTGTTTCAGGGCATCCAGGAAGACGTCAAAGCGCAGATTCAGTAGCGCGTCTAGGGTGTTCATCTGCGTGTAGCGGGTGAAGGCGTCGGACTGCACGATCTGTGAAGTCTGATTCGAGAGCCGGCCGGGGGGAAACCAACCCAGCCTGGCGTAGAACACCATCAGGGCAATCAGGCCGAAGACGAAGATGGGTATCGACCATCCGACGATGCTGAAGACGCGCAGGATTTGGTCGATGAAACAATTGTGGTGGACCGCCGAGAGTACGCCCAAGAGGATCCCCATGCCGATCATGGGCACGGCGGCCCAGAGCGCCAACTCCGCTGTGGCCGGCAATCGCCTTCCGATGACCTCCATAACCGGCCCTGACATGGTCTTGGAGAACCCCAGCTTGCCGCGCAGCACGCCGCCGCTGATCTCGCCGGTATCAGCATCCTTGCGTCCCACCATCCAGTACCAGTACTGGACGTAGATCGGGTCGTCCAGCCCGTATTTGTCGATGATGTCCTCGATGGCTCCTTGACGCTTGGGCACGTCTGCCACGTAAAGCGACGCGCGTTCGTAGGGCGTAAGCAACGAGAGCATGCCGAAGATCAACATCGTCACGCCCAGAACGATGATCGGCAGCACCAGCAGGCGCCGGATGATGTATGTGGTCATGAGGTGTCTCCTAGAGCCGATACGGTGCGGTCTATTGCGCGTCCCTAGGTGCGACGCACGTCTGACGTGCGTCGCACCTAGCGATCTTCAGTCCTACGGCGCCTCCTTGGTGAAGGCGTAGATGTAGGAGTAGGTCTTCTGGAAGTAGGCGGGGTTGAAGTAGAAGCCTTTGACCGACTCCTGGAAGTGGTACCGCCCGACGGGCTGGTACATCCAGATGACGACGGCCTCCTCCTGCGCCTTGAGCTGGATTTCCTCGTAGATGGGGCGACGATCCTCGACCGCCGTGTAGGACGCGGCCTCCTCGATCAAGGCGTCAAACTCGGCTGCCATATCCTCCGGGAGGTTGATCACCCGCCCGTAGCCACCCTCGGAGTGGAGGAAGGGATGCACCCAGTTGTGGGGGTCGTGGAAGTCCTCGAGCCACCCGCCAACGTAGATGGGCAACACGCGCTGGCGCCGGCTGTCGAGCAGTACTGGCCACGGCATGTTCACCAGGGAGAGGGTGAACTTGGGATTGACCGCCTCGATGCCGGCCTTGAGGATCTCCGAGGAAAGACGACGCGTGTCGTTCCCCTCGTTGTAGGCCAGCTGCATGTAGAAGCCTTTCTCCCACAGCTGGCCGTCCCAAGCCTGCTTGAACTCCTCCTCGCACTTGGCGGGATCGTAGCTGAACAGCGGGTCCTCCCCCTCGCGGTAGCCCATCATCCCGGCGATGATCGGTCCCTGTGCCTGCACACCTTCGCCGGCCAGTGCCTCCTGAATCATGGCGTCGAAGTCGAAGCAGTAGTTGAAGGCCCGGCGCACGTGGATGTCGCTGAAGAAGTCGGGCGGGATGCCGTTGCCGTCCAGCTGCCCGCTGCCGACGAAGGGGTTGCCGCCCTCGACTTTGATGTTCCAGTTGAACTGGGCCGGCGTCATGGCCGGTGTCGGCATATCGCGATAGACCTGGATGTAGCCCTCGGGGTTGCCCTCCTCGCAGCTTCCATCGGGGTGGCAGATTGTCTTGTAGTAGGGCTCGAGCTGCGGACGGTACTGAGATGGAACATAGACGGTGTCGGCATCGCCGGCTTCAAACATAGCCCGGCGGGTGCCCCACTCGTTGATGTTCTGGATCAACACGCGCTTGATGCTGGGCTGCCCGCTGGGGCCACCCTCCCAGATCGGCTCTGTGCGCCAGTAATCCTCGTTGGCCACGAGCACCGTCTCCTCGCCGGGGGTCCAATGATCCAGGATGTAGGGGCCGGTGCCGTTCGCCTGATCGAAGAGGATCGTGCCTTGTACCGGCGGATCGTAGTAGTCTACCCAGGTGTTGCACGAGCCGTCCCACGCCCCGTTCTCCACCATCCATTCCATATCCAGCGTCGCGCCCAGGAAGGGGTTGGCCAGCATGGCCAGGAACCAGGGCGTGGCGGTATGCAGGTTGTAGGTCACGGTGCCGGCCTCGTCATCAGCGACGATGGCCTGCTTCACCCTCTCACACGTCTCAACCAGCGCTGCTTCGGGAACGTCCTCGAAGTTCTCGACACCGGCGATTCCTGTGGCCAGACCCTCGATGGAGTACAATCCAAAGAAAGCCTCCAACGTCATCCAGTGCGGGCCATCGATGCGGTCTTGCAGCAGTGCACGATGCACCGAGTAGGCCACATCGTGAGGCTCCAGGGTCCCGCCCTCGTGGAACGTGACCCCCTCGCGTACGTCGAAGGTCCATACGTCACCGGACTCGTTGACCTCCCAGCCCGTGGCCAGGACGGGCACGAACTCGTCGGTCCGTTCCCTGTCGAACCAGACCATGCCCTCATAGATATTGCTCTGTACACCGCCGCCGGCCGTCTCGTAGGTCCAGGCTGGGTCTATCGTCTCCGGCTCCCCGGCGCCGGTGATGATGACGTAGGTGTCCGGGTTCTTGAAGTCTGGTGAGACCTTCGCCAAGGGCTCCGCGGTCGGCTCCGGTTCCGGCGTGGCGGTGACCACCACCTCCTCCACCTCCACCACCGTCTCGCCCTCTTTCTCCACGATCTTGGTGACCTCTACCATCACCTCCTTTTCGACGACCTCTGGCGTGGGAGCAGCGCAGGCGCCCAACAACAGACATCCAACCGTTAGTGCGGCCAAGACTATCGACCATTTCCTGTTTCTCATGATCTCCTCCTCAGGATAGTTCACGTGCGCGATAGTGCGTTTCTCTCGGGAGCAGTTCTCTGCTTTCACGGATTGACCAGGGTCACGGTCCCGTTGGCATCGTGGGGCGGGCGGTTCGGCCCGCAGCCTGCCAAGGGATGTCGTCTATCCCCGGGATGCCGTCTATCCCTCCGCTCCTACAGTGGCTGCATCAAGCTATGCTCAGCGTGTCACCTCCTTCTCGTCGGTGGGAGTCGGGCCACGCCCAATTGTGGCTCCAGCCCCACCATGGAGTCGCAGGGTTGGATCCTGCGGTATCGTCGCCCATCTTCCGCCGTAAGCTCCGCGACAAGCGCAGCGGCACGTGGCCTGATGGCACAATTGCTGATACGTTCCCAGACTTGCTCCGGTGCCTGAGTGGCTCCATAGATGCGAGTCAATGCAAAGCTGATCGAGTGAGCCAAAGCGTCCTTCTTGACGTCGTGGTGGGTCCGCATGTTCTCAGTCTCTACCCCTCAACCGTTTCTTGGTCGAGTCTCGTCATCTGTGCTATAATCGAGTGGGGCGAACGCTGGCGACACAAGGCGCGTTGAACCTCTTCGCAGAGAGCAACAAGACAGTCAAGCCGACGTCGACTGAACAGACTGCGGCTACAGTCGTTCAGATGAGCGTTCTTCCTGATTTCGGAGGCCGGGCTTTGCCCGGCCTTCTTCCATACAAATGCAACAGGGGCAGTCCAACTTCAATAGACTGCCCCTGCCCGCAAGAAGTGGTCTTCCCAACCGCTTTCAGGCCACCCGAGCCGTCGCCTTCAGAGTTTGGGGGGATAGACGGCATCCCTTGGATAAGCTAAGTATACGTCAAAACCTCCACAGGCGCATCGGGCATCCGTAGCATTCCGTCACTGGATGCCTGTCCAATTCTGGTATTGGACGATCGTCCACCCCCTGGATTGGTCAGGTGACCAACTTGAGGCGAAACGCCCGAGCCACTGCCTCGGCGCGATTCGAGACGGCGAGCTTGGAAAGGATGCTGCTCACGTGCGCTCTTGCCGTCGAGAGGCTGACCATCAACCGCTGGGCGATCTCCGGGTTCGTCAATCCCTCGGTCATCAACTCCAGAACCTCGCGCTCGCGGGGCGTCAGGTCATGGCCTGGCCGGGGACCCTGGTTGGCGGCCTGGATCAGCGCCTGGGTGGCCTCCGGGGCGAGGGTCGATTGCCCTGCGCAGGCCGCCCGAATTGCCTGGGCCAGATCGTCAATCGAGACGTTCTTCAACAGGTAGCTGATGGCCCCGGCCTGAAGGGCCTGTTGCACCAAATCCTTCTCCTGGAAACTGGTCAGCGCAATCACTTGCACACCGGGCCATTCCCTCCGCACAGCCCGGATGGCCGTCGGCCCGTCCATCCGCGGCATCACCAGGTCCATTAGGATTACGTCTGGACGGATGGCCCTGCACCGCTGCAGGGCTTCTTGGCCATTCCCTGCTTCCCCCACCAGTTTCAGGTCCGTTTTGACCTTCAGCATGGCCGCCAGACCCCGACGCACCATCGTGTGATCGTCGACGATCATCACGCGAATAGCACCCTGGTCGCTCATGGACGTGGTCCTTTCCATCTGACCATCACCTCCGTTCCTCGTCCCCGCTCGCTCTCGATGCTCAGCTCGGCCCCCACGCGCGCCGCGCGCTCGCGGATGATGCCCAGTCCCAGGTGATCCGGGAGCACGTGACCGGGGTCAAAACCGGACCCGTCGTCTCCCACGGATAGGGTGACCTGCTGCTGGCCGTCTTCCGGGTCTCCATGAGGCGCACAGCATAGGCTGATCGTCGCCCGGCTGGCCTGGGCGTGTTTGATGACGTTGTTCAGGGCCTCTTGAGCAATGCGGTACAGCGCGATGTGCACGTCCCGGGGCACCGTGAGCTCCCCATCCTCCGCTACCGCTATCGACAGATCCGTTCGTCCGGTGGCGGCCTCCGCCAACTGGTGAAGCAGTTCCGCCAGGCTGGTCTCGGTCAGGGCCGCCGGTCGGAGCTCGAGGAGGAGCGTGCGCATCTCCGCCAGGGCGCCGCGGCTCAGACGCCGCATCTCCGCCAGGAGCTCTCTTCCCTCATCCTGGTCGCTCTCCCAGATCCCCGGGAGGGCCTCGGCGATCAGACTGGCCGAGAACAGAAGCTGCGTCACGGCATCGTGGAGATCCCGTGCCAGGCGGCTTCGCTCGGCGGCCACGGCTGCCTCCGCGGCCCGCCGGGCGAGGGCTTCCTCGGCCCGCTTCCGCTCGGCGATCTCCTGCTTGAGAAGATCGTTGGCTCGTGATAGGGCGACCGTTCTGTCTGCAGCCAGCTTCTCCAGCTCGCGGCTTCTGGCCTCGATGCCCCTCACGCGCAGCTGATATCCAGCCACTGCCCCGGTCACCAGCACGAGGAGAAGGCCGCCCTTGAACCACCAGGTTGACCAGAACGGTGGCACGACGGTGACCTGCACGGAGATGCCCTCCTCGTTCCAGATGCCGTCGTTGTTCGACGCCTTGATCCGCAGGTCATACGTGCCACCTGGAAGGTTCGTATAGCGCCCAAACCGCCGCGTTCCCACCGCGTTCCAGTCTCGGTCGAACCGCTCCAGTCTATAGGCGTACTGGTTCTTCTCCGGCTGATGGTAGTTGAGGGCCACGAAGCTGAACTCGAAGAAGTTGTTGGGCCAGGTGAGCCTCACCTGCTCCGCGCTCTCGATCGCGGTCCCCGCAACCACGTCTCTTCCACCCTGGGTCAAGGACGTCAAGATCACCGGTGGGGGATAAGGGTTGTCCTTTACGCTATCGGGGGCCAGGGCGTTAAATCCGTTGGTCCCCCCGAAGAAGATCGTCCCGTCGTGGCCCCTGCACCGGGCGCGCGTGAACTCGTAGCCCTGGAGACCGTCGCTCACGTCGTAGTTTCTGAACACGCCTGAAAGCGGGTCAAACCGTGACAGGCCGCCGGTGGTGCTGATCCAAAGATAGCCTTGGTCATCCTCCAGAATGGCCTGTACCACGTCATGAGCGAGCCCGTCTGCCTCTCCGTAGTGCGTGAAGACGTCAGCGTCGGGGTTGAACTGCGAAAGGCCGCCGCGCGTCCCCATCCACAGCCGGTCCTTGCTATCTTGATGGATGGCATGCACGTCGTTTCGGCTTGGGTTGTTGGAGCTGCCGGATTGGGCGCGATACTGAATCATACGCCCACTCTCCCGATCGAACCTGCCCAGCCCCTCGCCGGTGGCGAACCATAGGTCTTGATCTGGATCCTCGTGGATGGCTCGCACCTCGCCGCTTGACCTCAGGTACTCGGCGAAATGACCCAAGGCCGGGTCGACCCGCTCCAGGCCGGTGTCCGTCCCGACCCAGAGGATCCCCTCGTGGTCCTGATAGATGGCATGGACGCGGTTGCTGCTCAAGCTGTGTGGGTCGAAAGGGTCGGCCTGGTAGTGGATGAATCGCCCCTTCCGGTCATCGAACTTCGAGATGCCGCCGCCCCAGGTGCCGATCCACAGACCGCCATGTCGCCCTGGGTGGATGGCAGTGACGCAGTTGTTGCTCAGGCTGTAGGAGTCCTCCACGTCGTGGGTGAAGTGAGTGAACGTCCCCCTCGCCGGGTCGAATCTGTCGAGCCCCCCGCCGTCTGTCCCCACCCACAGGACGCCGTCCTCGTCCTCGCAGAGCGCGAGCACCCGGTTGTGGCTCAGGCTGCTTGGCTCCGAGGGATCGGCCTGGTAGAGCGTGAACTTCTGCTTATCTCGGTCCAGCTTATTCACGCCTCCGCCCGAGGTGCCGATCCAGAGGACACCGCGCCGGCTCTCATAGATGGCGTTCACGTAGTTGCTGCTCAAGCTCTCTGAATCCTGGGGATCCTTCTGATAGGGAATCAGTCGCTCCTCATCGCGATTGAACTGATCTCCCCCCCTCTGGTCCCCCCCGCTGGGGGGGAGGAACTGATAGAGCCCGCCACCGTCGGTACCCAGCCAAAGCGTCCCTGTCTGGTCCTCACAGATTGACCTGACGTCGTTGTGCGCGAAGCCGCCGACATCCTGGCGATCCACCAGAAACTGCTCAAACCGCCCCTTGTGGCGGTTGAAGCGATAGAATCCGCTGCCGCCGCTGCCGACCCAGAGCGTACCGTCGCTGTCCTCCACGATCGACTGCACGGCGTTGTGGCCCAGGTCCGTGCCATCCTCTGGCGCGAGTCGATAATGCGTGAAGCCGTCCCTCCCCGCATCCCAGCGGGCCAGGCCGCGCCAGGTACCGATCCAGAGGGCGCCCAGACTGTCCTCGTAGACCGAGAGCACGCGGTTGTCGGGTAGGCTGTAGGGATCGTTGACATCGGCCCGATAGTGGATGAAATCCTCGCTCTCTCGGTCGAGGCGGTCCAGGCCACCGGAGGTGCCCACCCAGAGCCTGTTCGATCTATCCTGATACACGGTCAGCACGTCGTCGTCAATCAGGCTGTGGGGGTTCTCCGCGTCGTGTCCGTAGTGGTTGAAACGCCCCGTTTCGACGTTGAATCGGTCAAGCCCGCCACGTGTTCCGACCCACAGCTGCCCCGATTGATCCTCAAACAGCGCGGTGACGGTGTCGTGGCTCAGGCCGCCGCCTTTCTTGACGGAGGCGTCCGGATCGGCTTGGTAGATCACGAAATCGTACCCGTCGTACCGGTTCAGCCCATCGTCTGTGCCGAACCACATGAACCCCTGGCTGTCCTGCAGGACGCAGTTCACCGAGCTCTGCGAGAGGCCGTGCTCGACTGAGATGTGTTCAAACTCGGCCCGGTCGGTCGAACTTGCCTGGGTGACTGGGTCGACCGGTGATGGGGGAGGCGCCTTGATCGGGCTGCCTAGCTGGGAGAGCCCGTCGCCGGGGGGAGAGGTCCTGACGCCGGTCCTCCAGCAGCCCAGCCGGCCCTCCGGCCCTGGTGCCGGCCTTGCGCTGGCGCCAGACGTGCCCGGTCGCCGAGCTGACAGGGGAGCTATCCCACTGCTCATGCTCCACGCGGGCCCGGCCTTGCAGAGCGAGACCGCGATCCCGGCCAATAGTAGAATGGTCAAGGGCCAGGCGGTGTTCCGTTGCAACACGTCTTTCTCATCTCCTCCCACGCCACCTGTGCTATTGCTATGGTGTATACACTCTTTGGCAAGGTTGCGTTCAGATGATCTCCCCCCCCCCCGGGCGGGGGGGAGGCCGGGGGGGGCCGGCCCGGGGGGGGGGGGGGGGGGGGGCGGGTGGGGGGGGGGGGGGGGTGGGGCGGGGGCGGGGGGGG
>CAYQZG010000011.1:39576-50138 GCA_964421785.1 uncultured Anaerolineales bacterium | reverse complement strand
ACGGGGGCTCAGAGCTAATGGAGAAGTTCAGGCTAGATGTGTGAAATGGCACTAGGTGCTAACCTCCAGCGCTTCAATGAAGTCTCGCGCGTCTGGGATCGCAAGCAGTTTGTCCTTGAAGTACACGTTGACCAACCGCTCTACCTTGAGTCGAGAGTCCGAGATAAGCGGACCACGATCATCGCCTAGCGCCATCCAGCCGGTGATATCATCGCGCAAACGCAACAGGGCCATCACGATCTCCGACTCCATTGGACCCTCGCAGCATTCAATCACATTGCGGATCAAGGCATCGGTCTGTCGCACGACTGTCTTCCGATCGAGCGTGGAGTCGGATCGACCAGCGTCATCAATGGTGTCCATCAGAGACCAGACCTGGTACAGCAACGCCGCCGGTTCGTCGAAGAGTTCGCGAATGAGCGCCGCGGCCTCATGCCGGCCTGTCAGGCGGAAGATGTTGTATAGCCGCTTGGCTGCCTTGCCATAGTTCGCCGGATCGTGCGTATACTTCTCGACCTCGCCCGTGATCTGCTCAACGTAGTCATTCAATGCGTGGGGTGAAATGTGTTTGCTCAGCTTGGTGAAAAGCGGCACTGATTCCGCCTCGAGGTAGACCTCCTGAAAATACGGATCGAGGAATCCGTCCAGTGGAATGATATCACCATCGGAGGTCTCCCAGGTGACATCCAGCATGTTGCTGACGTTGACCACGCCTCCACGTTCTGGCTCGGCAATGACCCAGTCCATCTTACACCAGCCGGGATCAAGGCAACCGTAGGACCAATCAATCTCCCAAGGCTCCCCCGTGGCGCGAAGGACGGACATTTTGCCCTCTTTGACCTCCTCCGCTTTCCAGGCGATGGAGGAGCCGGCCGGTAGGCGCTCCCCATCCCTGACCACCTCGGCCTTCCAGGTGCCGAACCTGACCTCAATCAAGTCGTACTTCGGGCCCTCGAAGGTATTCAGCGCCTTATCACGCATCAAATCGGCCAGGATCTGACAGGCTTCTTCGCGCGTCTCGGCCTTGATATTGACGCGCTCAAAATAGTCACAGTCGCCGGGATAGCGCTGGATCACCCCCTGGGCCGCGCTGCCGGCCAAACTGATGGCGGTCTCGACGTTAGGAAGGTCTGGCAGCTGAACAATGTCGGCGATGTGGCGGTAACGCTCCAGCGCCCTCTTGTCGAAGTCGAGCAGCGTGATCTCGTGACCGTAGATGCCGGCCTCCAGATCGATGTCCCAGTCCATCGTGTCAGATGCAGCCATTGCCGTCAGCCACTGAGCGACGTCGGCCTCATCTACCTCCACGCCCAGCATTTGGGCCGTCTCGACAATCCGCGCCACGTCCGCGCGGGCACGCCCTTCAACATCTCGCTCAGCCATTCGTCACCCCCTGTAGTATCATGTAGTTCGATTTGCTCTAGTTCGCCTTGACGAGACCGACAAGGTGTTTGATGCCTTCCGAGAAGGGATGGTCGGGACGATGGAGGGAGAATATCTCGGCCGATCCAGTCCCGGCCACCTCCTCCGATAGGGGAAGGATGGCGACAACCGGGTAACCATAATACTCCTCTACCTGCTGCCGCAGTTGGACGTGATCTTGCGAACGGAGCGCCATGTTGACCACCAAGTAGATATGAGGGACTTCCAGCTTCCGTGCCACGTCCACCGCCACGGCAGTACCTCGAAAATCCTGTTTGTCCGGACGCAGGACGATGAAAACGTAGTCCGAGATTAGGATGGATAGAAGCGTCTCCTCGTTCAAGCCAGGATGGGTATCTATGAGCAGATACTCCAGGTCAAGCCTCTCGGTCAAGGTGCGGAACGCATCATTCAGAAGGCCCACCTCATATCCATCTCTCATGACGCGTGCGATATCGGCGACGCGGATGCTGGAGGGAATGAGATAGATGTCGCTGCTCATCAGCAGAAGCTCCCCTTCCCCTACCTCCACGCCCACGTCGTAGGCAGCATCGTCAATGGCACAGCTGCCAGTCAGGTAATCATTGAGCGCCTTATCGACGCGTTTCTCGTCCAACCCAAAGAGGATGTGAATGCCCGGGGCCTGCATAGCCGCGTCGATGACGCCCACACGGCTGCCGTCTTGGGCGAGCTGCACAGCCACGTTGGCAGCCACGCTGGACCTTCCGGTGCCGCCGCGAAAAGAATGGATGGATATGACCTTAGCCATTTTCTCTCCTCGCTCCCTCCCGCATCTCTTGCGCTTGTTCTCGCAGCCGCTGGAAGTACTCGGTCTCTGTAACCTGCGCCACGTATCGTTCCCGCTTGTTCTCGTCGATCTGAATCCGCAGTTGCTTGATCTGATGATGAAGACGCGATTCCCGAGCCGCCACCTCTCGGGCCATCCGGTCGAAGACGCAGGCCAAGTGCCCCAGATCGTCGCGCCGGGATGTCGCCGCCTCCAGATCTCTCGACCGGTAGGCGCCCTGTTCCAGCCTCTCAGCCGCCAGGGCAAGATGATGGACCGGCCGGCTGATGCTCCACGCCAAAGAGAGCGCCAACCCAACACTTAGCAGCCCCACGAAGACCAGGGCGGCCAGCAGATACCGACGGGTCTCCTGGAAGATCGCCGTGATCTTGGCTTCGGCGACGCGCATCGGCTGGTAGAACTCGTCGATGTAGGTCGTGGCTGCTATCCGCAACGACGTATCCCCCACCGGCACGCAACTCATGTACTTCTCACGTATCACCCCATCTCCGTTCTGCCAGTCGTAATAGCCGGCCGACACCGACCCATCCAGGCTGGGCTCGAAGATGGCCCAGAATTCCGGCAGCGCGTCGGCCAGGGTGGCCATATCCAACCCCACGATCTCAGGGTTAGCGTGGAAATGCGTGACCCCGCCGGCGTCATAAAGAGCGGTGTAGCCGGTCTCTCCCACCAATTGCACGGCGATAGCTGCGAGGGCCTCCTCATCTTCTAGTTCCTTCCTGGAGCACCTCAACAGCCCAGGGTGCGCCTCCAGATAGAGATCCACCTGCCGGGCCACGGAGAGTGCTTTCTGTTGGATGGCGGCCTCACCCAGACCCCTGAGCGCAGCGGTACTCTCGTCCACCGCCAGGGCATTGACGCGGTTCATCGCCCGCAGCCCACCATAGCTGACGATCATCAAGGGCAAGACGGATACCAGGACGAAGGATAGAAGCAGCTTGGTCGTGATTCTCACTGGAAGTTCATCTCCGAATGCACGACGCCCCCATCATTCTCCTGCCGGGAGGCAGCGTAACTGCGTGCGGGCGAAGATGTCAAATAGCTTATCGTAGCTGGGCAACGGCTCCCCCTTGTCTAGGTCCTCTAATGCATCCTCCAGCAACGCCCGAACAGGCTTACTGTCAGTAAGATGCAATTCCTGCTTCAAGGCAGCAGTGACAGCTTCCAAGTTCTCGGCGAGGATCCAGACGCGAGCGGCGCCAAGCCAAGAGCGAAGAGAATGAGTGGGGGGAAGCATCTCATAAGCGCGATCCAGGCGGGCCGAGACCTCGGTAGGCTTGGTCAGCATATCCTTCGAAATGAACAGCGGAACAAGCATAGCCAGTTTAGCCGTCAGGCGATGGGCATCTGGCGGCGGGGCATCTTGCAACGCTCTTTGATAGTCGTCATAGGCCGCTTCCCTATCGCCTCGCAGGGCATGGATGTCCCCCAGGCCCTCGTGAGCTCGACAATACTCGACAGCCACACATTCACCGTCGACCACATCCAGCACCCGATCGTAGAACGTAAGCGCTGCCTCGTCGGCCTGGCGGGCGCGGGCTTTGTCGCCGGCCAACCGATTGAAGTGGGCTGCCCCGCAAGCGTTGTCGCTGCGGCTATAGTGATGCGCGATCCGCTCCAGCCGTTCGTAACGGGTGACCTCGTCTCCCCGGGCTAGGTAATCACCGAGCTTACCATGCCAAGCCCGTCGCTGAGCGTGGGAGAGCGTGCTGTAAACGGCATCATGGAGAGACTGGCTACCAAAGGTGTAGGCGGGTGCCGGAGGAGGTGGGATGACAAGAGAACGGCGCGCTGACTGATCCAGCGCCTCGCTCAACTGGGCGGGGGAGAGCACATCGCGACAAAGGCAGTGGAGAAGCTCTATGGAGAAGGTGGTCCCGACGACGGCGCTGCGCTGCAGCGTCTTCCGCACGCTCCACCCCAGGCGATCCACCTCGGCCAGCATGAGCTCCTGGAGCGAGAGCGGCAGGGAAGGAGGCGGGCCACTCCATCGCGCCTCATCACTACCTGGATCGACTACAACCGCTTCGGCGTCTCGCAGCGCCCTACAGTAGGATAGGATGAAGAGTGGATTGCCCGCGCTGCGGGAGAGAAGCCAGGAGGCCAAATCAGGCGCGAGACGGTCGGCGCGCAGCCCCAATGCGGCCAGCGCACGGCTATCGTCATCGGAAAGGGGAAGGAGCAAGAGCCGGTCGCCACGCCAATCAATGCCGGGACGCGCGGTAACCAACAAGAGCAGCGACCACCTGTGGGCAGAGGCCGCTATCGTCTCCAGGACATCGCGCGAATCGGCGTCCATCCACTGTATATCCTCGATGAGCACCAAGGTAGGGTCTTCAAACGCCTGACGCTCCAAGAGAAGGTGGAGAGCCTGGGGAATGGACGCCCGCTCACGCAGCACCTCCCATATGGAAAAGTCAGCTTTTGTCCTCAACGTCGTCTTCCCCTGAGCCGCCCGCCTTGTCAACAGCGTGGTCCAGTCCCCAGTGTCCGCTTCCCTACCCTCCGTCTCCCGGGTTAGGACGCCGAACAGCCCCGCACCCTCTTGCACCGAGGAATCACTCGTCCGGGAGGTCGGATTCGCAGTGGGAAGTCCGAGCAGATCGGCGAAAGCGGGCAGCGAGGAGGTCAGGTCAAACCGGGCCAGGTTCTCTCGCAGTCGATGACGGCGGTCGACGGCATGGGGTGCTGCGCTTCCCTTTCTTAGGGCGGGATTGGCATCGTCCAACTCGAACCAACCCCGGATCAAGTCGATCCAGGGATGATAAGGGCTTGCCTGAGTGAAAGGATGACAATGCCCGGTCAAGACCGTCATGCCTTGTCGGACGGCACGATCAGCTATGGCGGCAGCCAGATGATTCTTGCCAAGACCGGCCTCACCAAAGAGAGCTAGCGCGCCACCCCGGCCGGCGACGGCCTCCGTCATCAACGCCTCAAGCACAGCCCGCTCCCGCTGACGACCGACCAGGGGATGGTCGGCAACGTGGCGCCCTCTTCCCTCGCGCACGCCCTGCAGCAAGAAGCGAGGCACCGGCTCGGAGATGCCCTTGAGAGAGACGGGGGGCTGAGGATCGGCGACGAAATCCTGCCGCACCGACTCCCAGATGGTCGGCCCCAGTACAACTTCCCCATGTTGGGCTTTGCTCATCAGGCGAGCAGTCAGGTTGACGGCCGGCCCGGCGACGACATATTCTCGCCGATGGCGGTAGCCGATCTCACCGGTGAAGATACGGTCGTAGGTTAACCCCATCCGCTGCACCAACGGTGGGTCCAGTCCAAACTCCCGGTTGACCCGTTCCAGCGCGCGACCCAGTTCCAGAGCAGCCGAAGCGGCCAACCGAGGAACACCCTCGTGATGCTTTGGCACGCCAAACGGGTTGAGGAGGGTGAACCCTCTAGCATAGGGGTCAACCTGGCTGATGATGCCCTCCCGATCGGACACGATCTGCTGAGCCTGAAGGAAGTACCGCTGGAGGATAGCCGCCGCCCGTTCGGGGTCGGCTTCTTTCAGAGCTACATCTTCAATACCCAGAACGTTAACAAACTGGACCGCGACGGGAGGATGCTGACGAATGTCCTCCCCTCGAGCAATCTGACCGAAGAGGTCAGGCGGGATGAAAGGGACGAGGGCCTCAACATCAGCCAGGGCTTGCTCCGTATACCTTATCAGATCAGGGACGCGGCGGCTGAAGAGAGCGGAGATACGACGACGTCGACGGGCAGGAGGCACCGGCTCATAGTCGGAAAGCTCGCCGCCTTCTATGCCCTCCACGACACGACCTCGCAGACTAAACTCCTCCGGGTGAAGGTAAGGACGGATGCCCGCACCGGCGATCACCTCCCCCGGTCTCGCCTCTCCCTCGGCTGCCATCGCCCCCTGCACGGGCCCACCGGAGATCAGGAGCTCCATCCGGCGCTTCGTTCCTACAAAGGCGGCGAGAGCCTGACCGCGCTCGACGCCCACACTCATCGTAAGGGAGAAGGTGCCGTGAGAGGTCTGGAGATCGGCGAAGGGAGCGATTGCCTCGATCACGCGAAGGGCGGCCCGGGTGGCCCAGCGGGCGTCTTGGCCTCCGCTCTGGGCAGGGAAACAGGCCAACACGGCATCCCCGGCGAAGATGAGCAGGTCACCCCCAGAAACCAGGAGAGGGTCGAGAAGGGCGGCGAAAAGCTCGCGCATCAGGCGGTTCATCATCTCTCGCCCCTCGGTGCCCCGCCGCGAGAGCGCGCCGGTGAGAGTCGTAAACCCTGTCACGTCAGCGAAGATGAAGGAGCCCTCCAGAAGCTCTCCGCAGGGCTGACCTGGCGTGGGCGCGGAATCAAGCAGATAGCGGGGCAAGAAGGTCGTCAGGGTATGATGTAGCGTATCGAGCGACGAGATAGCCTGGCGAAGGCTGTCGGCGAAATCCTCCCTCTTCTCAATCCGCTCGGACAGCACTGCCGGAGAGTGTACAGTGCGCAGTTGGTCGAAGAGCTCGGCTGGCAGCAGAGGAGCCAGACGACGGAGCAAGTCAATCCAATCCGTATGTGCTCCGCTTTTCACTCTTCCTCAGGTTGCTGTCCCAGCATAGACCAAATGCCTCCTGGCACCTTCCGCCCGCGCTTACGAGCAAAACGGGTGCGGTAGACCCAGCCCACCTCTTTCTTCTCTCGTTCCAGATATCCTTTTTCGGCCAGACCATCCAGCATTCGGCGGACGTCATCGGGCGACTCCTCTAGAAACTCGGCTGCTTCCGCGACCGTATGCTCGCCCTTGCGGGTAACCCGATTCATCAGCCGACGCAGCATCGGAGGGAGGTCAAGCAAGTCGGCAGGAGTGATCCCAGACCGCTTCTCTCGTGCATCGATCTCGTCTTGAATGCTGTCGAAGATACCCATTGCTCACCCCCTAGTAGAACTCCGGCATCTCGACGGGTTCTGGCTGCGGTCGGCACTCACCACACCAGAGGACATTGGAGACCACCACGGCCTTGGGTGTCTTCTCGCCGCCCAGGTACATCGACAGCATCGTAGGAAGATTTGTGGTGTAGTGTTCTTCGCACACCGCCCGCCCACAGAACCTGCAGATACCAATGGCCGGTTCGCCGCATTTGTAACATACCATAAGGCACCCCTAATCCGCCGCCTCGACAAAAGCGGCGATGTCACGGATACCCTTGGTGAAAGCGTGATCGGGATAGCGGAGGGAGAAGACATCGGCAGACTGCATACGAGCCACGTCCTCGGAGAGGGGCAGAATCGCAGCCACAGGGCTGTCATACGTCCGCTCCACCTGTGAACGGAGATCATCGAAGTCGTAGGAGGAGAGCGCCTTGTTGATCACCAGGTACAGACCAGGCACCTCCAGCTTACGCGCCACATCCACCGTCACAGCCGTTCCCTGGAAGTCCTGCTGATCAGGGCGCAGGATGATGATCAGAAGGTCGGAGATGGCGATGGAGAGAAGTGTCTCCTCGTTCAGTCCGGGGTGGGTGTCGATGAAAAGATAATCCAGTTCGAGTCTATCGGTCAGTGCCCGGAATCCATCGTTGAGAAGCCCCACATCGTATCCCTCACGCAGGACACGGGCGATCTCACCGGCGCGAAGGCTAGAGGGAATAAGGAAGATATTGCCCCCCATCGGCACCACTTCCCCCTTCCCGATCTGCGTGCTTACGTCGTAGGCCGTCTCCTCTATGGGGCATCGCCCCCACAAGTAATCATTAAGCGCCTTATCTATTCTCTCCTCGTCCATCCCGAAGATGACGTGGATACCTGGAGATTGAATATCTGTGTCGATGACGCCTACGCGCTTCCCTCTGTAGGCAACCTGTGACGCCACATTAGCGGTAATGTTCGACTTCCCTGTACCACCGCGAAAGGAATGGATGGATACGATCTTGGACATATCTTTTCTCCTTTATCTTATCTTGCTTTGACGAAGTCGCTTCGCTAATGATTCGCTTAGCTGACAACACGCGCGTCAATCCGTGCTGCCTCTGATCTCCCTTGCCTTCTGTCTAAGCGACTGGAAATAATCCGTCTCGGTGATCTCAGCAACCTGCCGCTCTTTCTTGGCCCGGTCAATCTCGATACGAAGTTTCTGCACCTCACGCGTGAGGTTTGCCTCACGAGCACCCACCTTATCAATCATCAGTTCGAAAACGGAGGCCAACGTAGACACCTCGTCCTGAAGCCCGCCGGAGTAGAGCGCAGACATATCTTGCTCATAGTCTCCCTCGGCTACCCGCTCGGCAACCTTGGTCAAGGCGATGATAGGCCGAGTAAGGGATCTGGAAACCAAAAAAACCAGGACGAATAGCGTCACGTAGGTGATAACGAAGGCCAACACAACTCTGTCACGGATGGCCTGCTGAACCTGAAACACGTAGTCGGCGCGAAAATCCATCCCCATCGCCCCGACCTTCTCACCCTCGGAGTCGGTGATCGGAGCGTAGGCGGAGACCCAGCTTCCCCACTTGTCCGTGTAGGGATCCTCCGTGTGTAACTTGAACTCTGTAAGCCCCTGAAACATCGGCCCTTTGCTTATGTATGACTCGCGAAACGCGGCCGAACTATCTGGGTCTGTGATCACCAGGATGTCACCAATGAAAAGAGTTTCATTAGGCTCCTCTCCCTTGACGTAGGTGTAGGGGTACGCACGAGATTCTATCTCGTGAACCGTTTCCAGCCACTCGAGATGTCGCCAGTAGCGCGGATCGTCGGTCAGACCATCGTCCCTGGGCTCCGCCTCTGTGGCCAGGGCGACAAACGCATCTCCATCCACGCCGGCGACGGCGCCGTTCAGGGTGTCCACCATGTCCTCCTCTATGCGGCTCATCGCCCGATCCGTGGCGAAGCTGTAGAACCAATAGAAGGCTATCGCGAACACGACACTGAACAGCAAGGTGAAACCGAGCAGGAATTTCACACGCAGGCTGAGGAATCTAGCTCGTCCATCTGATGGTTGTTTTTTCATCGATACTCTCGCCTCTCGTCACATTCATTAGCGAAGCGCGGTGCTTGCAGTACTTGCTCAGAAGTCCGATCTGACGGTCAGACAAGCTCATGATGATAGCTTGTCGAATGAACGGCAGACTCGAGCGGATGAGCGGGATTCCTGCGGACGCTCTCGGCCCTCATGCGATTATGGATCAGAGACCAGTAGGCTCTCCACGTTCATGGTCTCTCCCTCATAGTTTTCAACCCAGTACCCCTCATCGCCCTGATGGATAGCCTCCTCCCACAGAGGGATCTTCCCCAGCGGCGTGGTGAGCACATATTGAGGAACGGCGAATCCTGTAATGTGGCCCACTAAGCCTCTCATCAGCTCCCGTCCCCTTTCCAGACTGGTGGCGAAGTGTGAGACACCAACGGCGTTGTCACAATGGTAGATATAGTAGGGGCGAACACGAATCTTCAAAAGCCCGGTGAGTAGCTCGCGCATCGTGGACAAATCGTCGTTGATGCCCTTCAGGAGAACCGTCTGATTCTGTACCATTACGCCGTGCCGCATCAGCCGATCGCAGGCGTCCGCTGCCTCCGCCGTGATCTCCTTCGGGTGGTTGAACTGGGTGTTCAGCCAAATCGGGTGATACTGCTCCAACATGCCGCACAACTCTGACGTGATGCGCTGGGGCAGTACGACGGGGAAACGGCTGCCAAGGCGCATGATCTCCACATGAGGGATCTGCCGCAAGCGGGAGAGGATCTGCTCCAGACTGCGATCAGAAAGCGTCAGCGGATCACCACCGCTGAGCAGCACGTCGCGGATGGCCGGATGGCTGGCGATATACTCGTAATCTTTCTCCCAGGATACCGCTCCATCTTTCTTGAAGTAAGTACCAGCCAGATCCGTCGTATGGTACTTGCGCGTGCAATGTCGACAGTAGACAGGGCAGGCCTCGGTCACCAGGACCAAAACCCGGTCGGGGTACTTATGCACCACTCGGTTGGTCTGGCAGTAGGTGCGGTCCCCCACCGGATCGACAGAGGCCTTTGGATGAGACGTCAGCTCCCGGAGACTTGGAACAGCCTGTTGGCGGACCGGACACGTGTCATCGTCCTTGTCCATCAGGGAGGCGTAATACGGCGTAATGCTCCAGCGATACTTGCTCGTGCATGCCTCTATGGCCTGCTCCTCATGCTCGCTTACGTTGAGCCATTCGCGCAACTGATCCAGAGTTGTGATACGGTGTCGTAACTGGGAGCGCCAATCGGACCAGACAAGAGATTCCTCTAGAGCATCGTCAGACATGTTTCACCTCTCTTACACATCCAAGGCGCATCGGTGGATAGCGTGTTCAAGTATACTCCCAATCAGTTCTTCATAGGAGATGCCAGACTGGGTGGC
>CAYQZG010000011.1:0-39476 GCA_964421785.1 uncultured Anaerolineales bacterium | reverse complement strand
CCCATTTCCCAGGACGCCAACGGTGAACTCCCGCCCCGGAAGGAACTCCTCCACCAGCGCCGGCTGCTGATACTGAGCGAGCACCCACTTGACCCGCTCGTGAAGCTCTCGCTCCGAATCGACGATGGACCCCGGCCCGATGCCTTTCGACGAGCCCTCGTGAACCGGTTTCACAAACAACGGGAACGGGGGAAGATCCTCTACACAGTCAAGCTCGGCTGCATCCGCGATGACGCAGAAATCAGGGGTGGGCAATCCCATGCTCCGCCAAACACGCTTCGTCATGCCCTTGTCCAGGCAGAGGGCCAGCGTCAGTGGATCGGAGCCGGTGCAAGGTATCCGATGTGCCTCCAGGATGGCCGGGACAAGGGCTTCCCTACCTCGCCCACACAGCCCCTCGGCCATATTGAACACGATGTCGACCGTCCCGCCCTCTACAATGAAGCGCAGCAGCTTCCTGACGTTCCCTATTCTGCAGACGTGATGTCCAAGGCTCTCGATGGCCGATGCCAGATGGTCGATGTTCTCTACGGTGTCGAACTCTGCGTAGTAGTCAGAGGGAGCCCCCGGGTAAGGCGAATAGTCATCCCTCAAGTCGTAGGTCAATCCAACTTTCATTTGGCTTGTCCCAATCCTGCTCTCTGTAATGAGGAGAACAGTCTCTCTCTACATCCTGATTCACCGAAGGTCTCTGACCAGACAGTTTCCCCAGATCTCATTCCTTGTTCCTGCGGCCAGCCTGGTTAGAAATCAAGCTTGTCCAGCACACTCGTGCGGCGCTGACGACGTTTCAACCGCCAATTGAACAAGCTGCTCTCGTACGCGGCGCGCATCTTGAACACGGCCCAGATGGCAAACAAGGCCGCCAGCACCGCGACAGGCAGGTAGATATAGAAGTGAGTCGAGCTGTCTAGTCCTCCACCCACGACACCGCGAAGAGAACCGATGAAGATAATCGTGCCCGTTATGAGGCAGCCAATGATCGTCCCCCCGGCAAACAGATAGCTGTCCATGAACATGCTCACCCGACCGCGGCGCTCCTCCGGCACCAGCGCTTGAAATGCCTTGCGGGCCGTCTCATCTACGGTGATCGCCGGAAGCTTCTGCAGAATCACCCCTCCAATACCGCTTACAACGCCAGGCAGAGCCAGCATCCACGTCGCACCAGACAAGGCAGTGAAAGGCAGGATCAGGAAAGCGTTCTTCAAATTGATCTTGGCAATGATGCGATTGGTCAGAAAACCCTGGATGGCCAGGGCGGCCAGGTATAACCCCAGACGATAGAGGCTGTAGAACGTCTGGTAGCTGCCAGAGGCGGTGAAATAACGATCGGAGACCACCAGGAAACGGAACTCGATGATGGTGTCGCACACGACCAGGGCCAGTATGGCCATCGTTAGATAGCGGAAGGAGGGCACCTCGCGCACGAAGGCCCAGCCCTCCATCAGCGTCTCCTGCAATGTCTCGGGCTTCTGCTGGGTCTTCCGCACGCTGACGTCACGCAACTTCACCAGCACAAGGACAAAGGCCAGTACGTAGATCACCACGTTGAGGGTCAACACCTCTTCGGACCTGACCGCCAACCGGCTAAACAAGGTGGGCGATAGAAGGGCGACGCCAATACCCAGGAACTTGCCGGCAGAGCCCAGGCTGGCGATGAGGGGGAAAAGACGCTTCGACTGGGCCATGTCGAAGATGTCATTGGCCAGAATCCAGAAGATCAGGGGGAAGAACAGCCATTGCTGCTCGGACACCAGATAGAGGAGTGAGTAATTGAGCCACCCGGGGGTCTGCAGGATAAACATAACCCTCAAAACGATAAACACCAGCGCAAAGCCAAGGGTCATCCAACGCATCAGCGTGATGCGATCGAAGCGGTCTACGATCAGAGATTGCAGCCCTGTCATCAGGATGATCAGCAGCGTGTCGACCACCCAGACGATAAGGATCTGGTTAACTCCACCCTCGCTCAGGAAGCCGCTGATCGCCACAATCCCCGAGACTTGCATAGCGACGGCGTTGCTCAACAGCAAGAAGCCCAGGCTAAGGACCAGACCAGCCTCTCCCGAACGAAGACGAAGAACTCGGCTCAGAGATTTTTTCATGGTACCTTCCCCCAGAGTCTTCCATTATCCCAGGGCAATCCCATTCGGGACAGCGGGCCTCATCTCGGACATATCCTCGTCCCCAAGAGCAACGGGCGACGAATGCGACTATCCTACCTCCAACAGTATACGACAAAATCGATTATACTGACCGCCAGAGTGCTGTCAATGGGAATTGAGTAGGGGTCTTTCCGAGACAACACCAACGTAATCGTCCACCCCGTCAGCGACCTATTCCTCTGATCGGCCCCGCAAGTTTCGAGCCTGCTGAGCCAGGGTCTTGAAGTAGTCGGTCTCCGTGATCTCCGCTACCTGTTCCTCCCGCTTCGACTCGTCGATTCGAATACGTAGCTGGGCTACCTCTCTCTTCAGTCTCTCCTCTCGCTCTTGGATCGCCTTGACCATGTTTCGCACCGCATCGGCCACGGCCCTGAACGCTCGGTCGCTCTCGCACTCCGTACTCTCAATGCTCTCCATCGCCCTGTCATAATGCCCCTCGGCGACCAGTCGGGCCCAGTGACCTAAGTACTCGATGTAGTCAGTCATATGTCGTGCCCGCTCACTGAGAAGACGGATCACTGTGTCGGTCAATATGGGGGAAGTGTGCATCCTAGACAAGAAATCCGCTCGGCGCAGACAGCGGAGAAGAGTCGATCCGACGGCAGCCACGCTGGCGGAGCGAGGCCGCCCATCGAGAAGGGCCATCTCACCAAAGGCCTCGCCGGCTTCCAGTGTATTGAGCGTCAACTCACGCCCCGATTCGTCAAGGGTGAAGACGCGGATCTGACCAGATTCTATGATATAGAAGGCATCACCAGGCTCGCCTCGATGGAATAGAATCTCGCCATCGGCTAGCCGCACAGTCTTCATCGCTTCCCGGAGCGAGGAAGCCCTTTCGGAGAAGAGAATCTGCCTCAGCGTCGCTTGCTCGGTCATTACAAGGGATGATACACTAGACTATCCATTGGTGCAAATCGTGATAAGGGAAGCTCTCACACCAATCCCGAGTTCCAGAAGAGGACGTGACGCCGAACTGCGAGATGCACACCGCCTCGATGTCGTTGAACAAACTATCTACGTCTGGGATGCCCCATCCCTCAGCTAAGCACGCCCGGTATTGAACGACCAGCACCGATGCCCAGCGGCACAATCTCCACCCGAGGCATACCGTCGCCTAACGTCATCCGCGCCACCGTCGGCTGCTCCCTCAGCGTAGGACAGACGGCACCAGGATTGACAAGCAGTGTCTTTCCGAACCACTCAACGAAAACCTGATGTGTGTGTCCGAAGACGATGACGTCAGCTTTGGGATAGAGGCTCTTCAATCGACGAGCAATCCGCCCGTTGAAGCGTGCCTTGTCGCTGCCACCCAGCAGACGAAGGAGTACATCCCGTCCCTTGAACCAGAAGCCCACCAGGCCGGGCAGATATCCGTGTGTGACGAGGATTTGACAACCGGCCAGGCGAAGCTCGACCAACCGAGGCAGAGAGATACCCCCGCTGGAGAGATCCAGGACGTGAATGTTCCCACGTACCGCGTAGACCGGCGCGATCTTCCGCAGCGGCTCCAGAGCCTCCGGCTTGTCGACGTCACCGGCGTGCAAGATCACGTCGACATCTTCGAGAGCATCGAACACCACACTTGGCAGCTGCTTCATCCGGTAGGGGACGTGCGTATCGGACAGGATACCTACCAGGAGAGAGTGCTTCGCGTTGAAATCCATCAGATCAAGAGATAGAAGCCGGGGGGAGAAACACTCCTCGCCCGCGACGAAGGACTCAGCAAGCAATGCGGCTTGACGCTCACCGAGATCCGTCAGGTGTGTATCGAAGACAATATCATCCCGACTGTTCAGCACCTGATGGGTAGACTGAGCGGGGCGGATGAGATAGACGTCCGAATCATAACCTCCAGTGAGCCGTGACGTAGAGACCAGAGCTCTTGCAACGTCAAAGGGCTGCAAAGCTACTCGGCCAACAGAGCCATTGCCTGAGCAACGAGCATAGCTCGGTCAAGCCGCGATACCCACCCGTTACGCGCGATGCGCAATGTGCTCGATGCCCGATAGAAACGGGCACGTCTGACGAGATCGTCGCCATCCCAGCCTTCAGGCAGCGCGCGGCGATAGGCATCGACCATGTGCTCCACAAAGGCCTCGGCCTCGGCCACGCTCCCGCCATGCTGGTTGACGCTATGGGTGATCTCGGCCATCAAACGACCCAGGTCAAATGCTGGGTCTCCCACGTAAAGCCGCTCCCAGTCGACGACCACGACTCCACCGCGCCTGGGCAGTATGAAATTCGTCGTCGTTGCGTCTCCATGAGTGAGGGAGGGCACGAAGTCCTCCATATCCGATCTTGCGGCCCAACGGCCTATCAATTGGGTGATGCCGCCTCGAGTGACCGGATGGTCCTGCAATACACCGTATTTCCCCAGCTGCTCGACCACGCCGTGAGCATACTGCACAGCCGATCCAAAATCTGGCTGCTCATCCTCACGAAGACTGTGGACGTGCAACCTGACCAAGAATCGGGCCACCCACTCAAGAGCACCGTTCAACTTCCCGGGGTGGCTGTGACGCACAGCTATGACGTCTTCGAGTGTGAGCCCTGGTACGTACTCAAGGAATAGCACACCGCGCCATAACGCGAGAGGGTCAACCGCTCGAGCCTTTTCATTGACCAGACCTATCGCCTGAACCTGGCGAATGCATTCGCGCTCCCGTGCCGCATACTTCCGCGCCGACGATCCCGCCTTGACCGCGTAGAACTTCGCCACCACACTCCACTCGGTTGAGGTTTCCCGGTAGATGTAGGCGGCGTTTGAAAGCCTTGCCAGTTCCCAGGACATCGGCCGCTCGGGACGATCCCAGAGTGTCTCCGTCACATGCTCTACCACCGGATCCTCGGCTGACAGAGCAAGCCAATTGCCACGCTGGATCTCGGGCACGTCGGCCGGTGGCTCAACAGGTGTGAGGTTCGTCCCCTCTTGCGACATGTGCGATCTCCTCTCGTAACGACTCATCCCTTTCCATCCATTGAACCCGTGGGGAGAAGAAGACCTGCGGCAGGACCCAGAACGCCTGTCCCCAGGGAGTCACCAGTCCAATGGGTATGCCATCCAGCCCTAACGCATAATAACATCCGTGCGACCCATCATAGTTCGATGTCCTCCCGCGCATTCCCTCACCGGTCCCTCATTCTACCCCGGTGAGCTGATTTTGCAATCGGAAGAACGCTGCACCAAACCTCGGCGCCCTGAATTGACAAAATGCCTACATTCACGTAAGATAGCATCAATAGCTGGTGCAAAAGGCATCTGGAAGCGACGTTCGACTTCCAGATGGCAGTTTCTAGTGTGATAACGCTATACAAGGAGGTTTTTCGTGCCCTATCGTGATACCTGGGCCACATGTGAGAAATGTGGAAAGCAGTTTATCTTCACTGTTGAAGAACAGCGGCGACTGGATGAGATGGGACTTGAGGTCGAGCCTACCTTTTGTCCTGAGTGTCGAGAGAGCAAGGAGCTGGAACCGCTGGAATCCGGAGAACAGCGGGGAGTCGTCAAGTGGTATGAGTCAAAAAAGCGCTATGGCTTCATCACCATGCGGAACGGCAACGATATCTTCTTCCACCGCAATGCGATTGCGGAGGGAAAAGAAAAGGACTTCGCCGAAGGCGCCAAAGTGACGTTCAGCGTTGCTGAGTCTGATAAGGGCCCGGAGGCGACGGAGGTCAAACTGATAGAGTAGAAGTCATCTCGTCACCGTTCGGCACCCGCCCGCTTCCAACAGAGCGCGTTGAGCTAAGAGGTGGAGATAACCTCTGTATGTTCAGCGCGCTTACTCTTCTTCAGTTCCGTCGTGTGGCTTGGCCCAAGACCCATACCCGGTCAAGGCGAGCGCTGAATTGCCACTGTGAAAACAAAAGGCAGGGTCGGGAGACCCTGCCTGACCGACGACGCCTAATTGGCGTTACTTCCTCTTAACCTCGATGGTCTTTGGCTTGCTCTCCTCAGCCTTGGGGATCGTGAGTGTCAGCACACCATTCTCGAACACTGCTTCAGCTTGATCCGCGTCCACCGGCACATTTAGCGTCAGAGCTCGAGAGAAGGGACCATAAGGTCGCTCCTGGAAGAGATAGTCAACGTTTTCCAGCGGCGGTCGGATCTCACCGCGGATAGTCAGCCGATCGTCATCAATGGTGATATCTACCTCATCCGGAGTCAGCCCGGGGAGCGACGCGACGATCATGATCTCCTCTGGCGTCGTGTAGACGTCCAACGGCATGCGCCACCGTCGCCCTGATCGCTCTATTCTACGCTGGCTGGGACGTACAAAACTCTCCTCCATCAACTCGTCCATGGCCTCGCGTAGTGTTCTCATCTCACGCCAAGGATTGCCCCTTATTATGGTCATCTTGTTACCTCCCACTATCTCCAGTCGTGCAGCGCTCTCCAGCTACTTAGTCCTAACCTTGATAGCCTTGGGTTTGACTTCCTCAGCCTTGGGTAGCGTAAGGGTCAGCATCCCGTCCTCAAACTCCGCTTCCGCTTCACCCGCCTCAATTGCGACCGGGATGGTCATGGAACGAGAGAAAGCACCATACCGACGTTCACGGCACAGATAATTTCCCTCCTCGACCTCTTCATCAACTCTGGTCTCACCCTTAATGGTCAGTGTGTCGCCAGTGATGCTGATGTCGATATCATCGGGATCGACGCCGGGCGTAGCGGTCTTGACCACGACAGCCTCGTCAGTCTCGTACATGTCGACAGCCAAGGAACCGACTCCCCGACGGGTCAACTCCCCAGTTCTGGGGCGGACAAAGCTCTCCTCAAAAAGCTGATCCATTGCCTCCCGCAGACTAACCAGATCTCGGAAAGGCTCCCAACGAGTCAACTGCGTCATTGCTACACCTCCTTCTCTTCTCGTGCTTCCGATCAACCCGATTTAAACACCATACTTCTAATGGCAGTGTTTCACTTCTACACTATCATTGCATGATAACATTGGATTTCCATTAGAGGCTCGTTAGAACTACATTAGAAAAAGACCCCCTCGCGAATCGCAGGGGGGCCTTCATAGCCTTATCGCTGGCAGCATCTCGAGTCGAATGCGCTATGGCTCCTCTGACGGCTGCGCTCCCTCTCCTCGAAAATCAACAAAGCGGTAGCCCGTCCCTATTTCGGTGAAGATATAGCGCGGATTCGAAGGGTCCGGCTCTATCTTCTTTCGTAGGTAGCTGATGTAAAGCCGCAGGTTCTGAATCTCATCCTCACCGTATTCGTAGCCCCACACCTTGGACAGCAGTGTCTCGTGCGGCACAACCCATCCCGCGTTCTGCACCAAGTGGTAGAGCAACCGGAACTCGGTGGGACGGAGGTGGATCCGTTCTCCACGGACGATGACCTCGCGCTTGTTGAAGTCGATACTCAGGCGATCGTCAATTTTCAGGATGGACTCCTCAGGACCTGCCGGGCCTTGAGTGCGGCGAAGCACAGCCTTTACCCGACTGGCGAGCTCTCGAGCGCTGAAGGGTTTGGTCACATAGTCGTCGGCTCCAAGCTCCAAGCCACGCACCTTGTCTTCCTCTTCATCCCGAACTGTGAGCATAATGACCGGCACACTCGAAATATCTCGCAACATACGCAGCGTCTCGAATCCGTTCAACTCCGGCATCATCACGTCGAGAATGACCAGATCCGGCAACTCCGTCCGCACCTTGTCGAGAGCCTCTATCCCATCCTGCGCCTCAATCACGTGATATCCCTCGAGCTCCAAGTTCATACGGATGAAGCGAGTCATCCGAGGCTCGTCATCCACAACCAGGATTAGTCCCTCACTCCCATCTGTCATGGTTAGTCCCTCGCGCCCTCTATATCGAGGACTTCGATCCTTCCACACTCACTCTCGGATAAAGCTAACCACCTCTTCCTCGGAATCACTGGGCAGAATCTCCACACAGTGAACGCGCTGCCACGGGTAGATAACCGTATCCGTCTCGGGCAGCACGTAGGAAACATCCCGACCATCGCGGTACCGCACATTGCGAACAATCAGCACCTGATCGGTGGGCTCGGGAATACGCTCTATCTCTCCCACAACGGCTTCCTCATTCAGAATATGAACCAACACAGTGTGAGCCATATGAACACTCCAATCACTGATGACGTCATCAGACGCCGTCACCAGACGCCGTCATCGCTGGATGATGACCTCTAGCTCGACACGGCCCAGTTGTAATCTGTCACCATCTCCAAGCGTATGAGGCAAGTAAGGGGTCAGTCGCTCACCTTCAAGAAAAGTCCCATTGGCACTGCCCAAATCTTCGACGAAATACTCCCCGTCCTTCTCATAGATCTTGCAGTGACGACGGGAGACCCCCTCCTCGAGCCCACCATCCGGTGTCAGATCGATATCCGGGAAGATACCGTGAGCGGCGTCCAGTCGTCCTACCCGGACATCCTCTCCAGACGGAAGTTGAATCTGGCGACCAGAGGAGAGAACCCTGACCCGTAGCACAGCGTTCATTTGCTCTGCTTGTCCCTGCTCGGGCTCAGCATTCCAGGCGTGCGCCTTCGCGGCAGGCAAGTCTCGCTCCGGAATGGGCTCGGTTCCGAGGGGACCCCCAGTGAGTAGATAGACCCCGCATTCACTGCAAAACAGAGTGCCAGGCCGATGCTTTCGTCCACAACATGGACACTCAATCATATGCCTTTCTCCCGACATTCAGACTACGCGTGCCATACTTGATTCGCTTACGCCCTTGATTCGTAGGATTCCCCTTCCTGGAAATGTTCTCTGCCTCCAGCATTGCCGCTCGAGCCAATCGTTTCTCACCCATATCTAGAAGACGCGTAGCCACCATCTCCAGCTGACGGGTCGCTCGATCGATCTCTCCTTCCTCCAAGGCAGACCAAGCCTGCTCCTGCATCCGATAGAGCGTAATCCTTCTCAGCGCGCTCAGAATGGCTGCAGGCACCTCTTCTTCGCTCTGGCTCAGTTCATCATCAGTGAACACGCACCATACATCCCGCTTCAATCGCTCGTTTCGACGGTCGAGATAGGGAACATCCCCATTGAGCTCGATTTGAAGCAAGCGGTGTTCTCCTGGCGACCTTCCCTCGACGCAAATCTCGCAAAGAACTCTCAGGGTCGTATCAACCCCTACTGAGCCCAGCCGTGTCGACCCGCCAGATAGATGAAGGTGTTCCAGAGAGGGAGATGTCTGAAAAGCACTCTCTACTCGCACCCCATCAGCACTTCGCACGGTCAGGATCAGACCTGTAGCAAAAACCGACCCCAAGCTGCGAATCTTCCTCTGCAACAACGTTCGAACTTGCCCCGGCGACGCTATGTAGGCCGAGGTGCCCCCGCTCCGAGAAGCGATCTCATCGAGAAGGTCATCGTTCCAATCCTCACCAATGCCCATCACCGAAATGCCGATATCCCTCTCGCCCGCTCTCTCTGCCTCGGCGACACAAGCCTCGTCATCGCCATACGTGCGCCCATCGGTAAGAAGAATGAGATGACTAACTACATCCTCATATGTCCCTAGCTCCTTCAGTCCAGCGCGCATACCCTGCAGGATCTCAGTACCACCCTCTGCTCGAAGGGCAGTGATGTTGGTCTTGGCCTGAGCACGACTGGATCCCACTTGGTCCGAAAGGATGACCTCAGCTCTGTCGTTGAAGCTGACGATCGCCAAGGTGTCGTCATCGTGAAGCTGGTCGACGATCTGTCGCGCCGCCTCTTTCACATTTTCCAGGCGGGCTCCTTTCATCGATGTACTCCGATCGATCACTATGGATAGATCGAGCGGCAATCGATTATCTCCCGAAGCGACCGCTGGCTTTACCTCTAGCAACGCATAAAGGACTTGCTCCTCGTGCTCCGAGTAGAGTGCATTCCGACTCAAGAGTAGATTCCAGGCCAGCGCCGATCCTTCGCCCTTACCCAGCTCGTCGCGCTGGCGGTCGTAAGCACGACGGCTGGAAGGATCGCTCAAGACTGCATAAGCCTCTTGAATCTGGTGAAAGAGGCTCGTCGGCGTGTCGACCTCCCGGCTATCGGGATGGTAACGGCGCGCTAGCCTGTGGTAAGCTTGTTTGACTTCATCAGGCGTGGCGAACGGCGAAACGCCAAGTATAGCGTAGTAATTCTTCTCGACATCAGCATCCATAATTCTAGCCCAATGGAGAACGCCACAAGATTGCAGTAATATTGTCAGTCCCGCCTGCCCTATTGGCGGCAGCGACCAAGCCCTCGCATGCCCCTTGAAGGGAAGAAGCGCCCTTAATCAGATCGACGATGTCTTCTTCGCCCACCAAGCCCCAGAGTCCGTCGCTACACAGCAAAAGATACTCACCGGGGCGTATCTTCCGCACGTGTGTATCCACTTCCAGCGCGCCGCGTTGACCAACAGCTCGATACAGCACATTCTTATGCGGATGCACAGCTGCTTCATCAGGGGTGATTCGCCCCGAATCGACCAGACGATCCACCAATGAATGATCGTGTGTGATCTGCTCGAGGCCTCCCCGCGTCAATACGTAAGCTCGACTATCGCCCACGTGAGCAATATAGGCTTGTGCACCTAATATCAATGCGCAGATCAGCGTGGTGCCACTGCCCGGCGCTTTCGTGGATACCGCACTGTTGGCTGCCTGTACCGCATCGATGAGAACTTCGGTCAGGGCCGGCTGGTTGGCGTCCCGCCCGTGATCGAGAAGAGATGGCAAATAGGACTGGCGCGTAATATGATGAGCTGCCACGCGAGCCGCTAAAGAGCTGGCCACCTCGCCAGCTCGGTGACCACCCATACCATCGGCCAAAATGAAAAGTCCAAAAGATGGTGGCCCATCATCGCCATCGTGTGCCGCCGTGATAACAAGCGCGGTATCCTCGTTGTGATCACGCGCTTTCCCCACATCGGTAACCCATCCAACGTCAAATCTGGATGGCGTCTGGAGCAGGTCGCGGTCCGGCCCAGGTGGTCCCTGTGGACCCGAGGTCGGGCTAACTGAGGTGGTACTGTCGGAAGTGAGACCCTCCTCACGCCCGATCAGTTTACGCAGGAATCCCATAACACTTTTCCATCCGCCCATTGAACCAGTCACCTTATGTTCCTTCACGCTCCAGCCGGATGGCTCGAAATGAGCTGGTGATCCGGCGATTGCGCGCCAGAGCCCCGCATCGGGGGACGTCGATCGTGGATCCGCTAGGAGCGCGAGATGAATGGTTATCGTCCATTATCATGCGGGTAGAGCATACATGTAGCGATCAGACGATCCAACATAAATCACACCCTCTACAGCAGCAGGGGATGACGTCACGGGGCCATCGGTTTGAAAGCACCATCGGAGATCTCCGGTCTTTGCATAGAGACTGTAGATGCCCCCATCTACTGAGCCGAAATAGACACTTTCGCCAAGCACCGCTGGTGATGACGTTACCTGCCCATCGGTTCCATAGCGCCAAACAAGACGGCCACTTTCGGCATCCAAAGCATATATGTGACCGTCCGCTGATCCGATGAAGATCATTCCTTTGCCCACGGCAGGGGAGGAGATGATCGGCCCATCCGTACGATAGCGCCACGCCAACCACCCCGACCGGACGTCCAGCCCATAGACATATTTATCTTGAGCACCTACATAGACCATCTCATCTGTGATCGCCGGAGAGGAGGTCACACCTCGCCGTGCCCGGAAGCGCCAACGAGCTTCTCCGCCCGTATCCACAGCATAGACAAGGCCAGACTCGCAACCCACATAGATAGCGTCATCGCCAATACGCGGCGAGGAACGTACCTTCCCGTCCGCTTCGTATTTCCAAGCAACGCGACCGGCCTTGACGTTGACCGCGTAAAGATGTCGATCATCAGAACCAAAAAAGACGTGATGGAAGGCAGCCTGAGGCGATGACCACACCTCGCCCTGGGTTGGGCACGTCCAGCGGATGCGTCCGTCGTGCGCATCCACCGCGTAGAGAACACGATCGGCTGATCCAATGAAAACAACGCCCTCATACACGCATGGCGAAGAGGCAATTCCACCGTCTGTGGGATACTTCCACAGGAAATCACCAGTCTCCGCATCAAGAGCATAGAGGTTATGGTCATACGCTCCCACGTAGACAGTGCCATTAGAGATAGCCGGGGAGGATCGAACCTCATCCTCGAAGGCGAACCGCCATAGGGGCGTTATCTCATCGCTCACGGCGACTGACGCACTAATGGGGGTAGTGCCCCTCACATCCCTCGCTGAACGAAGACTCATCAGCGTCCGTTGCATTTCCTCCGCCGAACCATAACGGTCGTTGGCGTCGTACTCCAAAGACTTGTTAATGACCTCCACCAATTCTCGAGAAACACTGGGATTCGTCTCATGAATCGGGCGCTTCTGGAAAGAGAATGGAGGCTCTAGGCGTGGGTCACGCTTGCTGAGCAAATGGTGCATCGTCGCTCCCAAAGCATAAACGTCCACGCGCGGATCAGCGATGCCCTGATACTGTTCTGGCGGCGAGTAGCCCTCGGTGCCAATCATGGTGCCCTTCTTGCCGCTCTGGAACATCTTGGCGATACCAAAATCAATCAGCTTGATGCGCCCATACTCGTCGAGCATAACGTTGGATGGCTTGATGTCCCGAAACACAATGGGGCGAGGCTCATGGCTATGAAGGTAGCTCAAGACTTCGCAGATCTGGATAGCCCAACTGACGACCTTTCGCTCTGACAGAAATCCCTTCGTATCATCCAAGACGGCTTCCAGGTCTCTACCTCTCACGTACTCGAGCACGAGATAGCTACGATCTCCCTCGGTGAAACAATCATAGACCTGAACGATGCCTGGATGACTGAGCGTGGCAAGGATGTTTGTCTCACGCTCAAAGTTACGCAGAATCATCGCCCGAACGTCCGCGTCGTTGGCGCTGTTGATCATCTCCTTTATCGCGCACTCACGCGTGACTTTGGAGAAACGGAGATCTTGAGCTTTGTAGACCGCGCTCATACCCCCAACGGCCAAGACCATCAAGACACGATAACGCCCCTGGAGAAGATGACCTTCAGGAAGGCGACCCTCAATCTGGCGGGGCCTTTGATCCGCGGGCCTGCCTGACCGTGCCGGCTGACGCTCCGGGAAAGACGTTTCGCTCTCGATGGTCCCTTCAGAAGATGACCGAGGGGACTCAATCTGACGCGTCTCAAGAGGATCTGGGGATGTCATGATAACCTAACTGAATATGTCCTTTGGGCACCAAAACAGATTAGCACAATTATAGAATCAAACTAAGAAACTTGCAATGGTGCACGCTATCTCAATGACGAGTCGACGCAGTCACAGAGTCGGCACAGTCGCCGTTGAAGTAATTGTAGGAAGCAGTTGAGATATCCGCAAACAGGGGCGCGCTTTCCTCCCATTCCAACCATTGAGGACGATGAAGAAAGACGACCAGAACGAAATCACCACCCGGTGTGAATAGAAGCCCAGCGTCAGCGTGTGTATCGCTGGTCCAACCGTGCTTGTGAGCAACCTGTGTACCGGCAGGTACGCCGGCCTCAATGAGACTCTCTATATGATTCCTGCTCATCCATTTGATCATGTCCTGACACTCCCCAGCTGTCAAGCTATTCGGATACGTCATGATCAATGCACCTCCACCGTGGCTACACTGATAGATCATTTCCAAAAGAAGCCCGATGTCTAAAGGCGTCGTCTGGATGAAAGGATCAGGCTTGGTGGAGATATCTGTGCGCGAGTTGGCCGGTGTCACAACCTCCAAAGCAGAGTCTTTTTCATCGTAAGGGACGGCCATGTAGGTATTGACGAGCCCCAATCGATTCATTGAAGCTGTCAGCCTCTCCACTCCCACGTAACCATCGCCATCACCAATCACATCGCGCAACAGGACATTGGCAGTGAAGTTGCCACTCTTGGTCATCGTCTCGTTGATCAACTTGGTCGTCTCTGCACCTGGAGGGTGGTCAAGACTCCTATAGACTTCCTCAAGGATGGCGATCTTGAGCACGCTCAAGCCTGCATAGGCAACCTCGCTGTTGATGGTCAACTCCTCGCCGGTCTGCAGATCCTTCACGAAGATACCGGGAATGAGCCCCGGATGATTGTCCAGCCGCGACTGAAGCAATCGCTGCAGCAAGCTCAGATCTTTCGGCGGCGCTTTCTCGACCTCCACGACAAGCTCAACGTTGTCTCTAGAGGCCGAGACAAGGGCACCAGCAAGAAGCGTACGAGATACCTCAGCATCGAGAGTATAACCCGGTCGCCCCGGCCGGAAGTCGAGAGCAGCAGGAAGGACCACCGGTGCCTGTGGGGGCCCATCGTATTGATCGGCAACACGATCAAGGAAGCGGGAAAGCCGCTCCTCAGAGTAAGTGACCGCTACAGGAACGCTTACGGGAGAAGGTTGTTGATGCAGGACGTAAGAGATGAAACCGTCAAGGCTGCGCCGATACGCCAGAGCTGCATCGAGATTAGCAGCCGTCCGATCCGCATCGTATTGAAGCTTGACAGCGCTAGGGAACAAAGAGAGCGTATGATCCTGATAGGTGACCGTCAACGGTGTAGAGAAGGCCACCTCCAAGGCGTTGAGCGCCTGCGCTCGCGTCATATCCTCTACAACAAGGCCAGCCATCGTCGTGCCGGCCGGCAAGGTACGGTTGGTCAACCGATAATCCCAGTACCGCCACGCCAAGAAGAGCGCGACTATGGTCATCACGATAACAAGCCAGACAAAACACCCAGTCTTCCTCTGCAAGGGAATTCCTCCATCCGAAGCAACGAGGAATTATAACACATGGTAACAGCAGAGCCAAGTCCAGCCTTTCAGCACAAAAGCCCCGCCACAAGAGGTGGGGCTTTAGCACGTCCTAACCTGCTATTCTGGCGAAACGTCTATCACACCCCCGGCGAGGCGTCTCGCACTAACGGCAGGTGCAAGGGTAGGTAGCCAGCACTGCCGTGAACAAGCGGTGCAAGGACCTACAAACAGAAGCCTGACAAGGGCTGAGATTGCTTACTGCTTACGGATGCTCCTCCAACCAGCGATAGACCAAGTACCCTGATAAAGCACCTATAAGCACGTTCTGAGCTGGCCAGACACAGCACCATGCCCCCAGCGTGCCGATAGCCAGTATCAAACCGAGGATCCAATCCAACAGCCAGTAGCTGACAAGAAGGACAACGCCCAGCGTTGGCCGCCCAGCATAGATCCAACCAATACCCAAGAGGCCAAAGAACCCACCGCTGAGCTCCAACAACAAAGCCACCATGGGATCACGCTCTTCCATTACACCCTCGCCTCTCTCTCTACCCATTCACCAAGTAGCCAGTACTGGAAGTGATTTCCTTGGTAGACCTGATATCCCCCATAGAGCCCGTAAGCCACCCAAGCCAAAGGAGCACCAAGCAGCACAATCACCATCAGTATGGTGAACAACAACGCCAGTGGCATGAGTAAGAAGCCAACAATCACAGCAGAAAGCAGTCCACTTATCGTCCACGTTACCGTGACGATCAGAGTTAGGATAACCACGAGAACCAAGTAGATCAATACCCCCGCCCCTTGATAGACCAGCGCCTGCAGTGCATGAAGAGCGACAAAGCGTGATCGTTCCCGGTAGGACAGGTAGATCACCAGGGGGACTACGAGACCAAAGAAAGCACCAACCCCGCCGGCGAAGGCCAAGACCAGCGTCAACAAGACACTGGCGTGAGCTAGCGCTGCTATTGTCCAGGCATTATCGATCTCCTGCTCTCTAACTTCATTGCCTTTCTGTTCCCCTGCTTCCTCGCTCCGCTGCTTCTCCACGTCATTTCCCAAGTCAGTCATCATCTCACCTCCCAATTCCAGAAATCATCTCTCATCTCTACCTAACACTACGGGCGGATCGGCCGAAAGTTGCACCTCTCCATCCCTGTGCTATAATCAGCTTCATTCTGATATGATCCGCCTCAGAAGGAGTGAAGCCCCAGCCTCCATGGTCACCAAACGCCAGCTCGGCCTTTTCGTCGTCGCTATCAGTTTGGTCGGCATCGCCAGCATCGTCTCCGTGGATGTCCTCGGCGCTGGCAAGTGGAGTGGATTCGGGCCGCTGCAGCGACTGGGAATCGGTCTAGGTCTCGGCGCTCTGGTAGTAGGTTTCATCTTAATCCGCCTTGGAGATCGACCAGCCTAGCAGCTCCCCGGCACCGCCGTGAACAGACGGTGCTGGTCGACGTCAACAATCATGACCGTAACCTTACCACGCGCACTTAAAAGCATCGCCACGCTGCTGACTATCGTCGCTGTACTGGCTTACGTCGGCTACTTGATCATCTATGTATCCTACGCACTAGAACTCTTTCATTGGCCCTTCGACTACGACCAAGGGGAGGGATTCGAGCTCTACGACGCTATCCTGTTTAGCCAGGGGAAATGGCCCTATCGCGATAACGCTAGCTTTCCTTTCTATGCGTCCAACTATCCCCCGCTATTCCATCTACTGATCGTCCCTTTGCTCCCTATCTTCGGTCCCCGCTTGATCGCCGGCCGACTTCTCTCATTCGTCGCCACACTTGTCACCGCGGTCACCATCGGTTTCGTCGTGCGACGGAACATCAGGAATCGGGAGCGGGACTGGACCGGATCTTGGTCCATCCCTCTGATCTCTGGGCTTGGCTTCCTCGCCTCGAACTACGTCTACCAAATCGGCCCACTATGTCGAATGCACATGACCCTGGTGATGTTCGAGACGCGGTCCAACGCCTTCAACGCCGAGTTCTAAGATCCCGAGCACGGCACCCGCAACCTGATCCTGGGCCTCGTCATGCTATTCTGTGCCGGCTACACCAAGCAGACAGCGGTGTTCACCGTTGCGGCAGCTCTCTCCTACGTCTTCCTGCGGGATGTCAGGAAGGCCCTCCTGGCCGGCGCGGGCCTGGCTCTGGCTGCCGGTGCCTTGTTCTGGCTCATTAACGTGGCCACCCAGGGGGAGTGGTGGGTTAACATCATCCAAGCCAACGTCAACAAGTTCGACTACCGTCAGACGCTTTTCTTATTCCGACAGTGGTTAGGCTTGCATACCCTATTCGCCGTGCTGGGCGCTTGCTACTTCGTCTACGAGCTGTTCTGGGATCGCCTTTCAGCTTACTCGCTGTGGTTCCTCTTTGCACTAGGCATCGGTGCTCTCAGTGGCAAGTGGGGAGCCGGGTTTGGTTACTTCACCACAGCGGTCGCCGCAGCCTGTTTAACCTCCGGCCTTGCCCTAGGCAAACTTATGAGCGGCGACATTATCCAACATCGCCGCGAACAAACGGGGCTGGATAGCCTGTGGAGATCGAAGACCGAACATCGGAAGCTGAGAGATCGGCGTAAGGAATCCAGTCCTTCGGTCGGGAGAGGGAGAGTCTACGAGCTCTTGACAGCCCTTATTCCGCTGCTTTACCTGCTGCAGGCCCCACGGATGCTCCATCTTCCCACCTCTGGCCCGGTTTTCTCGCCACTATCTCGTCTGCTAGGTGTAGATGACCAACTCGCCTATGGCAAGGGGGAGAACCTGGCGCCAACGCACTGCAAATCAGTGGCTTACCACGACGCAATGGGCTATACACAGCTCGGCCATCCCCTGTCGCCTGAAGATTACGCTGCGGGTGAGAAGATCATGGACCACGTTAACGCCACTGAGGGCCCCATCTTCAGTGAAGAGGCGATGTTCAGTATACTCGCCGACAAACCGGTGGTGACCAATCCAACCCAGTTGCTCAACCTCTACAACAACGGCATGCTTGACACATCCGAAATCATCGACTACGTTGAGCGACAGACGTTTGACCTGGTCGTTTTTCGCGCCCAGTTCTATCCAGCGCCTGTGCTCGAGGCCATTGGCCAGAGCTACCAGCCGATGGATCAGATATGCATGAATGGCTTCACTTACCATATTCTCTGGCCCAGGCGTCGGTTAGAAAGGGCCCGTGGGCCTTCTCGACAGACCACGCCATAGCTGAGTGAGGAGTTCAGTCCTTGCCAGAACAGGAAATCGCACGATGAAAGACCACTCTGTTCCCCTAATCAGGTGCCTCCGGTGTGGCAGTTCGTCCTTCAACGCCGATCCCAGCGGCGTACCAATCTGCGACTACTGTGGTACTGCCTATGCTCCAGCCGACCCCAGATGCCCCAGATGCGGGGCAGCCTACGATCCTGGTGACCGTCGCTGCCTCTCTTGTGGTGCCGTACTCGCCCGCGATTGTCCCGTCTGCGGAACCATCAACCCGTTGGAAGCGTGCCAGTGTGTGGTCTGTGGCCAGACACTGGATGCGACGGACGCTCTGTTCGCTCGCTTGAGCACGAGAACAACCGACCAACTCCAGCGACTGCGCGAAACAGGTGCGCAGATCAAAGCCCAAGAGGAGAGGGCATCGAAAGCCCGTTTAGCAAAGATGTGGGCTGAGGAAGACCGCCTCCGCAAAGAGCAGGTACGTGCACGCGCGGAACGCGAGCGTCAAGAACGGGTGATCATCACAATAGCCGTAGGCTTGGTTACCGTTGCGGTGACCGTCGCGGTCATCATAGCTATCCTTGCCACAAGGAGCAATCCCCACCCCCTGCTCCCCCGCTCCTTCGCCCCACTCGGGCCAGTCTTGTTGACTTCCCGGCACATCGTGCCTATAATGGCCACAGACACCAGAAGATCCGAAGCCCAAGGGTGGCTCTACTGAGAAAAGGTGCTCTGAGCCCCGTCTCGGGCGACTAGGCGGTGACCGCCCGCTTCAACCCGGGGACGGGTTCGCGAGCTTCTTCCAGGAGACCCAGCACTGCACTTCGGCTAGTATAAGAGCTTCCTGTCGACCTAGATCGACGGTGGGGGAAGAGGTGACGGGAAGCTGCTACGCCCAGCAGGTAGCCGCTACGCTTACGGAGAGATTAAGAATGATCGGCATTCTCACAGATACAACGGCTAGCATCCCGCAGAGGCTGGTTGAGAAGCTACGAATTGAGGTGGTGCCCTACTACATTCATCGTGGATTGGAGACCTTGCGGGACATGGTCGACGCCAAACCTGCGGAGTTTGCGGATTGGTTGGCGAAGGCAAAGAAGCTACCCACAACATCCAACCCTGCGCCAGGAGATTATCTCAGAGGATTGAGGAAGCTGACAGGCAGCCCGGGGCAGGCTGCGCAGAAGATTATCGCCCTTACAATGACGTCCAGAGGAAGCGGTGCCTATCAATCCTGTCGAGCTGCCGTTGAGGTGTTTCGGGAACACACCCCTGACGTCCGCGTAGAAGTTCTAGACACACTTCAGGTAGCTATGTCACACGGATGGGTGGCAATCGAGTCAGCGCGCGCAGCTATGAGCGGCACCCCTTTTGAAGACGTACTCGCTCAAGCACGTGCCCTCGCCCAGCGCGGCATGATGATTCAAACCGCCGACACATTGCGCTACCTCTACATGGGTGGTCGGATTGGCAAAGCTCAGCATCTGCTCGGCTCGCTGCTAAGCATTAAGCCCGTGATTGGCATGAAGGACGGAGAGATTGTCGCGCTTGGCACAGCGCGGAGCCGGCTCAAAGCCTACCGCCGCATCGTTGATCTGATGCAGGAGAGAGTTGGAGATGGAACACGTATCAAGGTCGCTTTCACACACGTAGCGGCCCCTGAGCATTTGGAGAAGCTAAAGTCTATGGTGACAGCTCGCTTCGACTGCTCGGAAGTCATTGTAACCGAACTCTCCCCGGCGCTGGCCGTCCACTCGGGTCCGGGGACAGTAGGCGTCAGCTTCTTTCCAGTGGGTGTAATAGCTACGACTCGACTACCACTTCCCCCGACATAGTCTCGACCGTCTTGTCGCTTAGCTCCCTCCACTCCGTCCGCGTTTGGAAGCTCAGCTCGTCGTCATCGATATCGACGACCACCACGTCTCCCTTCTCAAAATCGCCACGCAACAGCCTGATACTCAGAGGGCTCTCCACGTGGCGCTGCAGGGCGCGGCGAAGCGGCCGAGCGCCAAACTGCGGGTCAAAGCCCTCGCGAGCTAACCATCTTCGGCTGGCATCGGTCAATTTCACGTCCAACCCGAGCTCAGACAGACGCTCGGCGACTTCATCCATCTGAAGTTCGACGATGCGCTCCATATTGTCAACCGTAAGATCGTTGAAGACAATAACCTCGTCGATGCGGTTGAGGAACTCCGGTCGGAACGTGTTCTTGAGCTCCTTCTCGATCTCTCGCTGATTCGCGCTCCTATCCTGACCATCCTCACCAGACCGCGTGAACCCAAGCGTTCCTCCTTCGTGGGCAAACGCCGTCCCCACGTTGGAGGTCATGACGATGACGGTGTTGCGAAAGTTCACGACATGACCTTGGCCGTCGGTCAATCTACCCTCGTCGAGTATCTGGAGCAGGGCATTCCAAACGTCCGGATGAGCCTTCTCGATCTCGTCAAATAGCACCACACGATAAGGACGACGACGCACCGCTTCGGTCAATTGACCACCACGTTCGTGGCCGATGTAACCAGGAGGAGCTCCAAAGAGCCGCGAGACGGTATGCTGCTCCCGATACTCGCTCATATCGATGCGCACCAAGGCGTCCTCGTCTTCGAAGAGAAACCAAGCCAGTACTTTCGCCAACTCGGTCTTCCCTACACCTGATGAGCCCAAGAAGATGAAGCTACCGATAGGACGGCTGGGATCCTTCAGGCCGGAACGCGCGCGACGAATAGCATCGGAGACAGCAGCCACAGCCTCGTCCTGTCCCACGATCCGCTCGTGCACCGCGTCCTCCATCCGCAAGAGCTTTTCCGACTCCGTTTCCATCATCCGCGCTACAGGAATCCCAGTCCAGTTGGCCACAACCTCGGCGATGTCCTGCTCTTCGATCGTCTCATCCAGCTGATTCTCCTGCTGCCACATCTCGCGCTTGAGATTGAACTCGGCCTGAAGGTTGATGCGGTCCGTCTTCAACTCAGCCGCACGCTGATAGTCCTCCATACTACTGGCAGCATCGATCTCCGTATGAAGCTGCTGGAGATTCATGTGCATCTCCTTAAGCTCCGAGGGAAGCGTGTGAAGGGCAACGCGCAGCTTGGCCGCTGCTTCGTCCATTAGATCTATGGCCTTGTCCGGCAGACGCCGATCGGTGACGTAGCGATGGGAGAGGCGGGCTGCCGAAGCAATGGCTTCGTCCGATATGTGGACCTTGTGGTGAGCCTCGTATCGATCGCGCAGGCCTTTCAGCATCTGAATCGTCTTGTCTACCGTTGGCTCATCGACGAAGACCGGCGCAAAACGGCGCTCCAGCGCACCATCCACCTCAATGTACTGACGATACTCGTCCAGCGTCGTTGCCCCGATGCACTGTAATTCGCCGCGAGCCAGAGCGGGTTTCATCATACTCGAAGCATCGAGCGCACCCATACCAGAGCCCGCACCAACCACATTATGCAACTCATCAATGAAGAGAATGATCTCGCCCTCAGAGCTCTGGATTTCCTCAATGGTTGCCTTCAGGCGCTCCTCGAACTCGCCGCGGAAGTGGGTACCGGCCACCATCGCGGCCAGGTCAAGCCGCACCACCTCACGGCCCATCAGTATCTCCGGCACGTCGCCCTCGGCGACTTTCTGGGCCAGCCCCTCTACAATGGCCGTCTTGCCCACACCGGGCTCGCCAATGAGCACCGGGTTATTCTTTGTACGTCGGCACAGAATCTGAATCAGACGGAGAATCTCATCGTCTCGCGCGATCACCGGGTCCAACTTACCCTCGTGGGCCATCTGTGTCAGGTTGCGGCTGTACTTCTCCAGCACACGATACCGTGTCTCAGCTCGCCGATCGGTTACACGCCTCCCACCACGCAGTTCTTCGATAGCCTCATAAATACGCTCTTTCGAGATACCTTGCTCTCGCAGGATACGCGTCGACAGGGTATCCCTCTCGCTGGCAATCGCCAGGAAGATATGCTCCGTCGAGATATAGTCATCTTTGAGCCGATTTGCCTCGGCGTTGGCTCGGTCGAGGACACGCTTGACGCGTGGTGTGATGAAGACCTGCCCCATCCCCCCACCGCCATAGACGTTCGCCTTGGCGCTATCCTGCAACGCCTCATCAAGCTTCTGCTCGACCTGCTGGACATCCGCACCCAGCTGCTCCATCAAATCAGAAATCACGCCCTGTGGCTGCTCCAAGAGCGCCAGGAAGATATGCTCAGTATCGACCTGCGTATGTCCGTAGCGCGCCATAACCTGAACAGCCCGTTGAGCTGCCGCCTGCGCGCGCTCAGTGAAACGGTCTAACCTCATCATGGTCCAACAAACTCCTCTAGGCCCCCCTATACAACGGCCCCTGGCTCTGTAGGGAGATTTGCCAGAGGTCTACGTGGCGACATTATACCTGACAACGCCACATCAGACAAAAGTAAGCAGTGCCGGCACCGCGCGGTTGTAGTGAGGACTTCAGGTCCTAATGCCTTCCGCTGACCGGCACCGCTGGTTGATCCTGTTAAGGCAGAAGCGATATTCAGCGCCGTCTGTCCTATGGAGGGCTAGCCTCTTTTCTCGAACCTCATGCGTCCATTAGGGGCGTCCACCCGCACGGTATCACCCTCGTCGAACTCACCGCGCAAGAGTGACAACGCCAGCGGATCTTGCACTTGACGCTGAATGACCCGCTTGAGTGGACGCGCGCCGTAGACCGGATCGTAACCGACCTCGGCCAGATGACGACGCGCCGCCTCTGTCAGCCTTAAATCCATCTTTCGGTCATCCAGCAGCCTCCGCAGACGCCGCATCTGGATGTCGACGATCTTGCGCAGATCCTCCTTCTTCAAGCTGCGGAAGAGGATGATCTCGTCGATGCGATTCAAAAACTCCGGCCGGAAGATCCGATCCAGCTCTTCCATCACCCTGTCCCGTGCCTCTTCAACGCCGACGTCCTTAATCCAGCGGCTGCCGACATTGCTCGTCATGATAACGATCGTGTTGCGGAAATCCACTGTGCGCCCTTGACCATCGGTCAGCCGCCCCTCATCGAGCAGCTGAAGCAGTGCGTTGAAGACCTCTGGGTGGGCCTTCTCGATCTCGTCGAAAAGCACCACACTGTAGGGACGGCGACGGACTGCCTCGGTCAGCTGACCGGCCTCCTCGTAGCCGACGTATCCTGGCGGCGCGCCGATGAGCCGGGAAACAGTGTGCCGTTCTTGGTACTCACTCATATCGATGCGGATCAAGGCCTCCTCAGTATCGAAGAGGAACCCGGCCAACGCACGTGCCAACTCGGTCTTACCCACACCGGTCGGCCCCAGGAAGATAAACGTGCCTATGGGACGGTTCGGATCCTGCAGGCCGGCCCGAGCGCGCCGCACAGCGTTGGAGACAGCCTCGACCGCCTCCTCCTGCCCGACGACTCGTCGATGGAGCGCTTCCTCCATCCGGAGTAGACGCTCTCGCTCTCCCTCCAGCAGCTTGGAGACCGGTATGCCGGTCCATTCAGCGACAACCTCAGCGATCTCCCCTGAGCCGACCTCCTCCTTGAGCATGGCCTCGTTCTCCTGGAGCTCATTCAGGCGCTCCTCCTGGGCCTGCAGCTGGCGCTGCAACTCAGACAAGCGGCCATACTGCAACTCAGAGGCCCGCTCATAGTCTTGGACCCGCTGAGCTTCCTCGATGCGATGGCGAACCTGATCGATCTCCTCCTTCGTCTCGCGGACAGCCTGTATGGCGCTCTTCTCTTGCTCCCACTTGGTGCGGAGAGCTCTCTGTCTCTCCTCAAGATCGGCGAGCTCCTTCTCCAGATCCTTCAAGCGCTCTCGGCTGGCCTTGTCGTTCTCTCTCTTCAACGCTTCGCGTTCGATCTCCAACTGCATGATACGTCGATCGACCTCATCCAATTCGGCCGGCTTGGAATCGATCTCCATACGCAGCCTGGAGGCTGCCTCGTCGATCAAGTCGATCGCCTTATCCGGCAGTTGACGATCGGCGATGTAGCGACTACTTAGCGTCGCTGCCGATATGCAGGCCGAGTCCTTGATGCGCACCCCGTGATGGACCTCATACCGCTCCTTGAGACCCCGCAGGATGCTGACTGTGTCCGCGACCGAAGGTTCGTCGATATAGACCGGCTGGAACCGCCGTTCCAGTGCTGCGTCCTTCTCGATATACTTTCGGTACTCATCTAGCGTTGTCGCCCCGATGGCGTGAAGCTCACCCCGTGCTAGCTTCGGCTTCAGCATGTTGCCCGCGTCCACCGCGCCCTCGGCTGCGCCGGCACCGACGACGGTGTGCAGCTCGTCAATGAACAGAATGACCTGCCCGGCGGCCTCAGTCACCTCTTTGAGCACAGCCTTAAGTCGCTCCTCAAACTCGCCACGGTACTTGGCGCCAGCGACCAAAGCACCCATGTCAAGCTCAATGATACGCTTCTTTTTCAAGCCTTCCGGCACGTCGCCGCGAGCGATCCGTTGGGCTAACCCCTCGGCGATAGCAGTCTTGCCGACACCAGCCTCTCCAACCAGAACCGGGTTATTCTTAGTGCGACGATTGAGGATGCGCATCACACGGCGTATCTCCTCATCGCGCCCAATCACCGGATCCAGCTCTCCCTCACGGGCCAATTCGGTCATGTCCCGACCGTATTTCTCCAACGCCTGATACGTCGACTCTGGATGCTGGCTTGTGACACGCTGACTTCCTCGAATCGAGGTCAGGGCTCGCAGGACAGCATCCTCCGCGACGCCGTGTGCCGCAAGGAAACGAGCGGCGTCCCCACCATGAGCACCGGTCAGTGCCAGCAAGAGATGCTCGGTGCTGGCATAGTCGTCCCGCATACGTCGAGCGGCGTTCTCCGCCTCCTCCAAAACCCGACCCAGTTCGCGTGACATACCAACCTGTGCCGTCGCACCACGGATCCTCGGCTTCTTCTTCAATTCGCCCTCCAGCGACAGGGCTATCTCGCGCGGATTGACGTCCAGCTTCTGGATCACCTGGGGCACGATGCCATCTGACTGCCGCAGAAGCGCCAGCAGCAGGTGCCCCGGCTCAATCTGGCTATGGTCGTACTTCCTCGCCAGCGACTGTGCCTCCATCACAGCCTCTTGTGCTTTCTGCGTAAACTTGTTCAAATTCATAAACTCACCATCTACAGTAAACTCAGACGCGGCAAGCCGCGTCACCTAGGCGCAATCGTCCACCCTAACCCCCTTGCCGTGTCCAACCCGCATCTGCAGGCCAAGAGGAAACCAGTTTCCCAACAGCCGACCAGAGCCATTTGGCTCGACCACAGACCCGGCAGAGAGCAGTGGATGATTATCCACAAAAAAGGATCAGACTGAGAAGTCCACTTCTCACCAAGTTCCATTATAAGGCTTTCACATAAGAGAGACGTAGGCACGGCGTTGGATTTGCATATGAGGAAGTACCACACAAACACGGAGAGGACCGCTCTCGACATCCGTCTAACGATAGAATCAGGTCTACAAAAAAGAGACCGCCCCGCGCTCATACATCGCGCGGGGCGTGATTGCTCCTGTTGCAGTGAAGGCTCCAGCCCTTACATGGACAGACGACGGAGCGCTAGTATCGTAGCAATGCTCCCACGCCAAACTCCTTCACCTTCGGATGATCGTCCACGACCTCGACCTCACCGCCATCCTCGATCACTTTCGTCACCAAGGCCTCAGCGGCATCGGAGATCTCCATGAAATCGCCGCCACAGAAGGGGCATTTCCCAAGGGCTTGATCCGTGATGTAGGCGCAGTTCCGACACTGATAGCCTGGCTTATGATAATCTCGGTCAATCACCAGCGTCTGAATACGGCCTTCATGTGCCGCCCCCAGGGTGTCCGCCAGGCGAATCACGCCATTCTCGCCCTTCGCCGCGGCCGTGAACACAGCAGTGACGAGCGACTCCTTACGCTCTTCCTCGACTTGGTGAAGAATCTCTAAGGAGTATTCTCGTATCTCCGGCTCTGTAGCATTCATATCAGCGCTGAAGGCCCCCATCACCCTATCCTGTAGATGTCTGGGCAGCGCCTCCTGGAACTGAGCCACCGTTCGATCAGCACCGGCTAGGATGAGGCGCTGAGGCTCGTGTCTATGACAGAACGCCTGAATCTCCTCAACCGCATCGCGGACATTCCGTCTCACTACCTCTTCCTCGTGCTGACTTGAGATTGGCGCGCCGCCACGACGACCGTGCCCGCCGGACGATCCCCTCCCGCGCTTCAGCTTACGCACGTCCTCGCCAACAAAGTCGCGGGTAGCTCGTAACTCCCCTAGGTCAAAGAAGAACAAACGCAACTGTTTCCTATCCACCACAGCTACAGCGTAGCTTCCATAAGCGTCAACAAGCTCCGCCAAGGGTGAGATGTAAGGCCGATGAGCAACCGTCACCCCCGAGGAGACCGGAATAGCCAGCGAGTAGTCACGCCAGAAATCTTCCTCCCGACAAGAAAAAACAACGATACCGCGGCCCGACCAGTCGTACTCATGGTCGAAGAAGGCACTGACCGCCTCGATGTCCTCACTCGCGGCGGTGTCCTCCGCCTGTTTCAGCAATTGACGCAGTACTAACCTGTACTCATCCCGCGAACGATCCGTAGGATCCACGTTTAGATAGACACTCAACACCGGTGCGTCAAATCTATATGCTGCCAGTTCGCGCAGGTCTTCCTGATTGAACATACCCCTTTACCCCTTTTACTCATCACTAACCGCTAGCAGTCAACGACTGCTCCAATACCTGTCGAGGGGGACTCAAGACCGGACGCTGCATGTGCCCGCAGTTTCCCAACCTTCGTTACATGCCCCTCGAGCGCTTCTTTGGCCTCTAAGGTCTCCGCCCAAGCGTCACAGAGACGTCCATCTCTCTTCCGTCCCGAAAGACGGTCAATACCACCTCCTGCCCTATCTCCGTGTCGCTCACGAGATAGGCAACCAAGTCATCGAAGGTGCGAAGTTCCTCTCCATCAATCGCGGTGATGACATCGCCTCCAGCGATGACGGACTGCCCCATGACCTCGACCTCTCGATCACCGCCCTGCAGGCCGGCCTCGGCAGCCGCGGTTCCCGGCTGAACCTCCGTTACAAGCACCCCTTGGTCGACCGGCAAGTCCAGCGGTTCTGCCAGCTCCGCCACAGTGAAGCGATTATCAGAGGTGATACCCAGGTAGGGATACTCGTAGGCTCCCTCATCGATCAGACGCGGTGCAATACGCTTGACCGTGTTGACCGGCACCGCAAACCCCACGCCCGCGTTGACGCCAGTGCCCGAACGAATCGCCGTGTTCACGCCGACAACCCGCCCGCGCGAGTCGAGCAGCGGCCCCCCAGAGTTACCTGGATTGATCGCGGCATCGGTCTGAATGATCTCTGGATTGGAGAAGCTGCCCCCTTCCAACACCTGCGACGTCAGCGTCCGCCCTACCGCGCTGACCACGCCTAGCGTCATCGTTCCCTGCAGGCCGAAAGGATTGCCAATGGCTATGACCTTCTGGCCTACCTGAAGTGCGTCCGAATCTCCTAGCTCTAGAGGCATCAGACGTTCAGGATCAACGTCAACCCGAATCACAGCCAGATCAGAATATGGGTCAAGCCCCACAGTCTCGACATCGTCGATCACCGATCCATCGGACAGGGCGACCCGGAGGGCGTCGGCCCCCTCGACCACGTGGTTGTTCGTGACGATGTGTCCATCTCGGTCAATCATAAAGCCAGATCCACTACCGCGCTGTTGAAGCCCGCCGCCGCGCTGTACCAGGACCTCGATATAGACAACGGCTGGATTGACCCGCTGATAGAGATTCGTCAGCAGAGCATCTTGAGCGTCCAATTCGGCGAGATCGGCCTCCGACAGCGGCGTGGCGGTAGCGACAACCTCCGGCGGCGACGTCGCTACCGACAGCGGCGTCGCAGTCGGCTCCAAGAGCAACGCTTCAGCGTTGCAGGCCAGCACAGGTAAAGTGAGAAGTGCCAGAAGAAGAAGCAGAGATCTCTGTCTTTCCATCTTATCCCTTTTCTCTAATATGGGCCAATTCCTCAAACAGCCCGATTTCTTGGTCGTTCAGTGTTTTGGGAACCCTGATCTCGACTGTGGCGAGCAAGTTGCCGCGTTGCTCTGGTCGACGAGGATTGGGCATCCCTTTCCCGCGCAGCCTGAAGGTCTGACCTCCCTGCGTGCCGGCCGGTATCGTCAAGGAGACATCGCCGTTCAGCGTGGGCAGACGGAGCTGTCCGCCAAGCACAGCGGTATAGAGATCAACGCTGACGTCACAGCGTAAGTCATCTCCATCGCGCTCGAAAAGAGGGTGGGGTCTGACGGTGATGTTCAGGTAGAGATCGCCGGGCGTGCCTCCACTATGGCTAGCATACCCCTCACCAGCGAGACGCACCCTCGATCCAGTTCTCGCACCCGGAGGGATTGCAGCGCGAATCCGCCGCCCTCCCCGCTCCAAGACCCGACTGGTGCCATCAAGAGCCTCTTCCAGCGATATGGTGACGTCAGCCTCCGCGTCCCGCCCCCTGCCAACCGTTGAGCCACCGGAGACATCCTCAGGCGATCGGGCACGCCTGCCGCCGATCCCATCAAAGAAAGCTCTGAAGAAATCCGAGAATATCTCGCCACCGGTGCCAGCGAAGAGATCATCCAGATCCCCCGTCCACCTGACACGCGCCCCGCCCGGTGCACCCGTGAACCACTGGGACCAGTCATATTGACCGGGATCACGACCAGAGCGCTGCCACTGGTTCCAGCTATGACCCAGTCGATCGTACTTGGCCCGTTTCCCTGGGTCGCTCAGCACCTCGTAGGCCTCGTTAATCTCCTTGAACTTCTCCTCGGCCTGTTCATCATCGGGGTTGACGTCAGGATGCCAACGACGAGCCAGGCGGCGAAAGGACTGCTTGATCTCCTGCTCGCTCGCCCTCCGGTCAACGCCTAGGACGTCATAGTAATCTTTATACTGCATCCTGTCACCCCTCACGATTGAGACGTCATTCTATACGGTAAGCGTACCCCTGTCAAGCATATACTCACAGAAACAGAAAAACGGAGACAGGGGAGCATCCCCGTCTCCGCCTTGTGCTCGTTAGACCGAAGGTTACATATAGTCTCTGATCTCCTCTTCCTCGGCTTCCTCGGTCTCCCCGGCCTCGCCAATAACCTCGACCTCTTCACCCTCCTCGCCCATGATGAGCTCTTCCTCGACCTCTGCCGTCGGCCGCTCCAACTCGACCTCTTCCAAGGGCACAAGGCGCGAGATCATCTCGTCTGGATCGGTCAAGACATTAATACCGGACGGAACCGCCAGATCGTCCACAAGGATCGCCTGCCCGACCTCTGTCAGCTCCGACAGATCGACCTCAATCGCATCAACCAGATCACCCGGCAGGCACTCAACCTCGATCTCCGCGACACCGTGCAGCAGAATACCCTCCTTCTGCTCTGCCACCGGCGACTTCCCCACAGTCAACAACGGGATCTCCGTAGTAATCGCCTCGGTCATCATCACTCGGTAGAAGTCAACGTGCAGCAGATCACCGGTGATCACATCGCGCTGAACCTCACGCAGGAGAGCGAACTCCGGTTCATCGGCATTGTCGACCTTGATGTTCACCAACTGACTGCCGCCGACCTGGGACAGGACATGCCTCAAGTCGTACTTATCGAACTTCAAAGGGACGGACTCAAAATCGCGCCCATACATCACACCGGGCACCCAACCCTCTCGACGCAGGCGCTTCACCTTGCTGCCGAGCAAGGACCGCTCCCTCGCCTCTAACTCAACTCGGCCTTTCTGACTCATACTGCGCTCCTCCTGAATACCATCTTGCTCAAGAAACGGGCAGGAAACGTATCCTGCCCGCGCTCGATATTGTAACGTAAGGCCTCGTTTTCGTCAAGCCGAATTTCACCGCTGGTCAGGTAGTCGCACATGACCAGACCTCCGAGATACAAGGTTTTCGACTACCACCTCTCTCCGGAATCGCACCTTACACCAGCAGATGGCTTTGGGAAGATACAGCCCTGGGAGACCTCGGGGGGCTCTAGGCCCCGCGCGCTATCAGCGCGTCAATCTCGGCGCGCAATCGCTCAATCTCCTCCATGAGATCGGGCTCACCTAGGCGACGATAGCGCTCCATCTTCGCGAACGCCAGCTCTGCGCAGCATTGGTGCAGCCACCGCGTGCGGCGCCAGCCGGCCAGCCCACCAGTCCGCAGCGCCCGCCACCTGGCACGGGTTGCTCCACCAGGCGCCACCAGCGCGCGGTAGAGGGACTCAGAGAGCTCATCCTCTAGTTCCGACCGCAAGGCGCGGCGTTGCCGCCGCAGCGACCAACCGGCCACCACGCCAATCAGCACCACACCAGCTCCGGTGGTCACGACGGTCACGGCGCCGAGGCCCAGCACATTCCAGGCCAACAGGTTATGCAGCGCATGGGCCGCGACGGCCAGCGCAAAGCCGGCGCCGGGCCAGGCCCAGCGGCGCCAGCGCACCCGCGCGAGCCGGGCGAAGCCGAGGCTAGCCCCGAAGAGCGCGGTGTAGAAAGCGTGATCAAGACCGTAGAGCAGCCCTTCGACGAAGGCGCCGACGTTGAGTCCCTCGAAGCCCCACAGGGCGAAGGCGCTCACGTAGTCGATCAGACTGCCCGTCATGGCGAAGCCGAAGCCGACCGCCGCCCCGTAGACGATACCGTCGAGCACGTTGTCAAACTTGCGTCGGCAGCGGAGGGCAATGAAGAGGACCGCCACGCCCTTCAAAGCTTCCTGCAGAAGCGGCGCGATTAGACCCAGTCGCGCTGCCTCCAGCGTACCTGATCCAATCAGGTTCGGGGGCAAGCGGAAGAAAACCTCGGCCGCCACCGCCAGGGCCAGGGCAGGGATGCTACCCCACAAAAACGCGGCCTTCACCAGCAGGCGGGGCTCTTTCTCGTAGCGGTCCAACCAATAGACGGCACCCACGTAGAGCGCCGTCGGCACCACACTGGCCAGCACAGCCAGCAGCATACCCGCTCCCACCTGGTGAGCGGGAAGCACGCCACCGATCCAGATGAGATCCGGTGCATCCCACACCGCATCGAGCGTCGTCCTCTCTGCCGGACCTCGCGACGATAGACAAGCCGACGTCGCGCCATGCTCGCCGGGCAGACAGCGCAGCAGCAGACTAGCCGTGCCACCCATCGGGCTGATCATCGGCCCCCAGCATCACCTGAACCATCTCCCAGTCGCCCTCGTGCTTGTTGAACCAGTCGTTGTAGAAATAGAGAGCCCAGTGCTGGAGGGTAACGCGGCCCATCTCGTCCCGCGCCACGTGGGCGTAGACCGTAACCGGCAGGCCGCGAAAGGAGCAATCAACCTCTCCATCGAAGGTGGGCTGGTGGTGGATCAGGCCGTCGCGCACATCGCCACGCTGGTCGATCTCGACTGAGAGCGCCACAGCAAGCCCCGAGTTGCTGGTAATCAAGAGCACAAGGGCGGCCTTCGACGACCTAGCTGCCGCGGTGCATACCGTCCATCCCTACCACATGCCGGAGGTCATCGCTCTGCCCATCGTCGCCGGGTCACAGGACTACCTGGGCTGGATCGACGAGGTCGTGGAGAGCTGACGTAGAAAGACCCCCGGGGCTTTGGGAACCCGGGGGGTCTTGGCGTCTTGCGAATCCGCTGTCCTACTCGCCTCGCTCGGCCGCGCGCTCCTCCAGAATCTCCTCAATCAGCGCCTCAGCCTCCTCGGGCAAGGGCGGCACCTCGTGCTCCGCGAGGAGGCTCTTGGCCCGCCGGTTGGCCCGCGCGAACATATCCTTGCCGCCCTCGCGTATCCAATCATCATAGCGCTGGCGATCGATCACGTCCGGGTGCCACTGCGCCTCTCGCCAGTGGTCGAGCGTGTGGTCGTCGGCCAGGTAACCCGCGCCAGGCCGCACGCGCGCCGTGGCATCCAGCGCCAACGTGCGCGGGCTGACCTCGACGCCCTCCATCACGAAGCGGGTCTGACGGATCACCTCATCGGCGATGACCAGTGCCTCCATCGAGGAGGTCGAGCCATACTCGATGTAGCCCACGTCGTGGACCAGCGTAGCCCGGGCCAGGAAATTGGCCAGAACTGAGAAGGTGATCTCGATACCTGCCTGGGCGTCCACGACCTTGCTGTCGGTGGCGCCGGCAGCGGACCAGGCTGGCAGGTTGTAGTAGCGCGCCAGGTCCATCTGCGCCATCATACCCAGCGGCCACTCGGGGCTGCCATAGCTGACGATGGTGGTCTTCATATCCATCGCCGCCGTGTTCATCCCGTAGATGTACGGCGCGCCCGGGTTGAGCAACTGGGCGATCACCAGACCCACCAGACACTCGGCGTTACCCAGGGCCAACGCACCGGCCAGTGTGATAGGACCGCCGCCCCCCATGTTGGGCGAGGGGATATAGCCTGAGGGAACACCCTTCTCGGCACAGAAGATCAGCTTCTGGAGCGACTCCTCGATGATCATCAGCGGCGATATGGGCTCGGCGTAGAGCAAGAAGAACGGCCTCTCTCGCAGCGCCCGCTCGCCACCGACCACCGCCGCGGCGATGCGGTAGATGTCCTCGACGTCAGTACGGTCCTTGGCTGTGTAGACGTTGGGCTTGACCGAGCCTCGGATCATCCCTGCGAACTCATGGATGTAGAGGTCATCAGCAGGTACGTCGGACGGGTTGCTCATCGACATGATGAAGTCGATGCCGTCCAACGCATCACACAGACGCGCGATATCCTCGACGTCCTGGGCCGTGGTCCGGCGGCGCTCGCCGGTCTCCACGTCAAGCGTAAACGTGGTATCGGAGCCCGAACCAAAGAAGACTTTGCCCAGCTCCAGCGGCATGGTCAAGTTTCCCAGCCGATCGTGCATGGGGATGCGCGAGGGGGCCTGGTCGATAGCATCGGTGACCAGATGCTCCGGGATCTTCACCCGCCCATCGGACTCCCAGGCTCCCGCCTCCAGCAGGATCTCACGGCCCTGCGGATCCTGCATATCCACACCGGTCCCCGAGAGAATCTCCAGCGTCCCGTAGTGGAGTTCGCGCACTTGCTCGTCGGAGAGGCCGCGGCTGAACGGCTGTAATGTCGGAATCGGCAATTGATCCGTCACGAAAAGTTACCTCCAAGTCATCAGACGTAAAACGTGAAACAAAAGACGGAAAGCAGACAACATGCTCCCGCCACGTTTCACCCCTCACGCTCATACGGTCTACGTTACCGCCCAGGGTGCACTGGCCGGTCTTGATTCACTCACAACACCAACGTGTCGGCGAAATGCTCCTTGATCCAATCCACAACCTGGGGATCCAGAGGTTCCGGCTTGTGCTCCGCCAGGATGCTTCGAGCACGATCTTTGGCCCGCATCCAGGCATCGGTGCCGCCGTCCGCCTCCCACTCCTCACGACCTTGGCGATCAAACACGTCCGAGGGATAGTAATGCTCCGTGCGCATATAGCGCATCGTGTGGTCCTCGGCTAGATAGTGCCCTCCAGGGCCAACCCGGTCAATGACGTCGAGAGCCAACTTATCGTCGTCGACCTCTATGCCGCGCACGGCCCGCATCGCCATTCCGAGCATCTCATTGTCAATCACGAACTGCTCGTAGGCGATGGTCGACATATCCTCCAGCATCCCGGCGGCGTGATGAATGAAATTGGTGCCGGCCAAGGCGACCTGGATCGCCGACTGAGCCTTCTCCATGCCGGCCTGAATGTCGGGGAGCTTTGCGTCCGTCATCCCCGCACTGTTGTAGATGGGCACCTGGTACCGATGAGCCAACTGTGTGATGGCCGCGTTGCTGATTCCCAGCTCCACCGAACCGCCCAGGTACTTGCCGCTGCGCATGTCGGCGGTGGCAGGGATAGGCCCCATGATCACAGGTGTGCCCGGGCTGACCAACTGCGTCAACGTCAGGCCTGACAGCTGCTCAGCGTTCAGCTGGACCAGCGTCCCGGCCAGCGTGACCGGCGAGGTCGAGCCGGCCATGGGCGCCGCCGACAGAATGACGGGTATGCCCTGACGACAAACCTCGATGAGCAGCGTGGTCACGTCGGTGGCGAACTTGAGCGGGCTGACCATCCAGCTGGTGATGAAGGAGACGAGCGGCCGAGCACGCAGAGCCTCCGGGCTACCGGCGATCCGCTCACACATCGCCACCACGTCGCGGATACCCTGCAGGGTATAGACACCGGCCTGAACGTGCTTGGTAGTGTTTGCCAGCGAAGCATAATACTTGCTGATCTCCACCTGATCCTCAGGCAAGTCCGTGGGGTAAATCGGGATCAGATAGAAGTGGATATTGTCTAACGCATCCACGATCCGAGCCATGTCCCCGACGTCCTTCAGCAGTGCCTTCCGGATCTCGCCCGTCTCCAAGTCGAGGACCTGGAGTGCCGCGCCGCCGGTCCCGATGTGAACCCGAGCACCCTCCAGGAATAGATCGTGCTCCGGGTCACGGCCGGCCAACACCACTTTCGATGGAGCTCTGTCGATGGCGTCCTCAACGAGAGTCCGGGGGAGACGCACGCGATTCTCCTGCACATCCGCCCCGGCTTCTCTGAAAAGCTCCAGGGCCTCAGGCTGATCCACGCGCACCCCCGTTCGCTCCAGTACCACCAGGGACGCCTCGTGAATCCGCTCCACTTCGCTATCGGTCAGCGGCTTGTACTGACCGCCAACCAACCCTTTACCAGGAGCCTCTAGATTCCTTGCCATAAGTGCCTTTCCCGTATCCTCTCCCTATCGAACTGGAAATGGCTGGAGGGCTTCTTCCTCCCTTAGCGTCGGGAGAAGCTCCCCAGCCAGATCGTTCGTAGACCCTCTTCCAAGTACGTGCCCTGCGACCTGGGCGAGCTCAAGGGCAATGGCCTAGCTTTGCACAGGGCTCACCGTCTTAGGCTATTCGCGCAGACAAGCGTCTGCGACCCTCTCCCTCGGAGTCGGCGAGCCTCAGATGATTAGACTAGTCTTTCTTCTGGCGGTAGTATTTGATGTAGTTCATCGCGTACTGATCGCGCCCCATCAACAGATCCGCAGCCAGAATGGATTGCTTGACCTCGGCCGCGTTGACGATCGGCGCGTTCACACCCGCTCGAATGACCATGCCCAGGGCCACACGGTTGATCACTTCGCGATCCGGCAGGCCAAATGAGACGTTACTGTGGCCCAAGGCCTGATTGACACCCAGCTCCTCTCTCACCAGATCGATGGTGTTCAACGTGATAATAGCAGCATCGGGCTCAGCGCTCACGGTCAAAGCGAGACAGTCGATCAGAACGTCCTCTCGGGGAATGCCCAAGGACTCGGCGCGCTCAACGATCTTCTTCGCGATCTCAAGCCGTTTCTCAGCATTCTTCGGGATGCCGTCGTCGTCCATCGTCAAGCCAATAACCGCCGCCCCATACTCGGCGACCAACGGCAGGACGCGCTCCAGGCTCTTCTCCTCACCGTTGACCGAGTTGACTAAAGGTTTCCCTTGATAGACCTTGAGGGCCGCTTCCAGGGCGTCCTTATCCGCGGTGTCGATGCAAAGAGGAACGCCCACCTCGTCCTGGACGACCTCGACAGCCTGAGGCAGCAACTCCACCTCATTTACGCTGGCGGCGCCAACGTTCACGTCCAGCACGTCGGCTCCTTCCTCGAGCTGCTTTGTGGCCTCGCCTCGAAGAGCATCGAGATTGCCCTCGGTGAGCTGCTTGGTGAGCCAACTGCGGCCGGTGGGATTGATCTTCTCGCCGATAATCACCGTTGGGAGGTCAAGGCTAATGCGGACTGTTCCCTCTGTTCCGGTTAGAATGGTCTCCATTTGCGTGTCTCCTTTCTTGTCGGGTAACGGGCAGGGCCCGTCTTGCCCAACCTACATCCTATGTCCGACATACATTGCGTAGATGTGATGTCGAGCGCTTAATGTCCAATCTTCCTTGCCGCCCCACGCTGCCGAGTGACAAGGTCTCCAAAGTGAATACTATGTGAGCCTGAATGTTTGCTCTACTGAATAAGGTGCTCAGGTGACTGCGTCGACCCGAGCTCCGTCTCGGCGCGACTAGGCGGTGACCACCCGCTGACCCGGCGACGGGTTCGCGAGCTTCTTTCAGGAGATCCCATGTTGAGCCTACGAGCGACGTCTCGCTTTCGAAATAGGCTCTACCTCCTCGACGGGAAGCTCAACGCGTCGATCCTCAATCCTGACTACGACAGCGTGCTTCAAGGGCACTAGATCGATCACTTTTCCCTCACCGTAGGGGGTCTTCACACGTCTCTTGCGCCGGGGTAAGTCCCTCAATGCTTCGACATACTGATTATACTCATAGTGCAAGCAGCAACGCAGTCGATCGCACATACCCGTGATCGCCGACGGGTGGAGTGAGACCCCTTGCTTCTTGGCCATCTTAATCGAGATGGACGTGAAATCTGGAAGGAAATGGGAACAGCATCGTGGCCCCCCACAAGCACCGCATCCTCCCATCAGCTTGGCCTGATCCCGAGGGCCGATCTTCAGCAGTTCGACGCAGGTATCGAGCTCGCTCCCTAACCGGCTCTCCAGCTCACCCAGATTCAAGTGCCTCTCCTCACTGCCGTAGAGCAACGTCAGCCGCTCGCCATCCAGTGTGTACTCCGCAAGCACGATCTTGATAGGAGCATTGAGCGCCTCCGCCTCCTTGCGCGCAAGCTCTAATGCCTCCTCTTCTCGCTCCTGCCACCATTGACGCAGCGCCAATTCCCGGCCGGTGGCCCGCCGTTTGATCGGCTTGAGCATTCTCGCGTCCTCACCATCACGAGGCGGACGGACGTTGACGACCTCGCCCAATTGGGTGCCTCGCACCGTCTCTACAAGCGCGAAGTCCCCCGGCCGCAGATCATCGACCCTGCTTGCGTCGAAATGATAGATCTTCCCTGACGGTTGAAAACGGACGCCCGCGATCAACTGATCGCTGAACGACGAAAGCGTCGACTCACCTCGGCACACAATCATTGCACGTCTTCGATGTTACTCATCCCCTCATGAAGATGAACCGCCGTCGCTGGCATAGTCGGAGGGATGAAGCACAGCATCGCGGGATTGAGGCTTCATGAGCTTGTCCAGATCCCAGAGAAGGGAATCGTATCGCTCGTAGGCAGCGACCTCATAGTCGTGGTCCATCTTGATGGCGTCGAACGGGCACGACTCCGCACAGAGGCCACACGACATACAGATACTGATGTCGATGTGGAATTCCGCCGGCTCCTTCGCCGGCCGGCCGGTCTCCGGATCTCTGCCACGCTTGATCCAGATACACTGCGGCGGGCAGACCCGGACGCACATACCACAAGCGGTGCAGCGCGACTTCCCGGTCTCTGGATCAACCACGTGGAAAGGGAAGACGCGGAACCTCTCGGGGAGCGGCGGCTCCTCGTCAGGATACTGGATGGTGAAGATCCCTCTCGCCTGAGGGCTCTGCCGCTCAGGTAGAGCTTCAGGCGTGTAACGACCGCCAAAACCAGCTTTGAAAAACCACTTTAGATCGTCCATGTAGGTCACGATGAAGTGGCGCATCGTGACACCCAACGACTTTGCAATGCCTAATCCGTACATTAGCGATCCACCTCGCCCAGTGTGATGTCGATGCTACCTAGAATAGCCACAACGTCGGCTATCTTGTTTCCGCGGCAGAGCTCGCCCAGCACCCCAAGATTCACGAAACTCGCGGTGCGAATATGATAGCGGTAGGGATTCTTCCCGCCATCGGAGACCAAGTAGAAGCCCAACTCGCCTTTCGGATGCTCCACGCGACCATAGGCCTCGCCCTCAGGCACCCGCATGTTCGGCCGTACTCTTCCACCCTGGATCGGCCCATCCGGCAGCCGATCGAGCGCCTGACGCAGAATGCGCAGCGACTCCCGCATCTCGCCGAAGCGCACCAGCACCCGGTCGAATACGTCACCTTTGTTGCGCACCACCACGTCCCAGTCAAACTCGTCGTAGATAGAATACGGCTCCGCTCGACGCACGTCATAAGGCACGCCCGAGCCACGCAACAACGGCCCAGTGCAGCCATAGGCGACAGCCGCCTCCGGCGGTAGCACGCCAATACCCTCGGTGCGAGCGCGGAATACCTCGTTGTCCAGCAGGTAGGTCTCCATCTCGTCTATGCGACGCGGGAAGCGCTCGAACACCAGATCCCTCGCCATGGGAACGAATGCATCAGGTAGGTCCATCGCCACGCCGCCGAAGCGGAAGTAGTTGCACATCATCCGCGACCCGGAAGCCATCTCGAACAGATCAATGACGAACTCTCGTTCCTCCAGCGCATAGAGCATTGCCGTGAAGTAGATGCCGAGATCGTTGCAAAGAAAGCCGACGGAGACCAGATGATTCATTAAGCGTGTCAGCTCGCCCATGATGACCCGAATGTACTCCGCCCGCTCAGGCACCTCGACGTCCATCAACTTCTCTACAGCTACAGCATAGCCGAAGTTGTTGTACATCGAGGTGATGTAGTCCAACCGATCGGTGAACGGCATATTGCCCAACCACAGATTACGCTCGCCGATCTTCTCGTGATTGCGGTGGAGGTAGCCGAGGACCGGTTGTAGAGCACAGATCGTCTCACCATCCAGACAAGCCACCATGCGCAGGACACCGTGCGTGCTGGGGTGCTGAGGGCCGATGTTGAGCACGACCTGCTCGGTGTCCAGCTCATCCCCTTCGGCAGCAGCCGCAAGCTCCAACGGGCGGTAGACCGCATCCTCAGCCTCGGACGCCCAACCGTCAGGGATCTTCAGCACACCGTCCTCAACCCAATCCTGAGGATACCGAAGATTACGCTCGAATGTCATCCCCTCTTCATTATAGGCCGGTTCCCCCCTGGGGAAGCGACTGCGGAAGGGCTTCTGATCCTCCTCATAGTAGGGTTCGTGCCAGTCTTTGCGCAGCGGATGTCCTTCAAACCCCTCCCACAACAAGATGCGCCGCAGGTCTGGGTGGCCCGCAAACCGAATCCCCATCAGATCCCAGGCCTCTCGCTCTTGGACATTTGCCGACGGCCAGACACCGACGAGCGACGGGACCACTGGATCCTCTCGATCAGCATGAACGTGAAGGAAAAGCGGGGAGCCTTGGGAGCGACATAGGTTATAGACGACCTCGTAACGCTCAGGAAAAGACCCTGTCGCTTCGGGGTAGTCTAGTGCCGTGACACAGGACAGATAAGCGTAGTCCATCTCGTCTCGCAACAAGGTAGCCACACGCTCCAAATGATCAGGCTCAACGACCAAACCTACGTACTCGGCGGGATGGACAGCATCGGGGAAACGGATATCCAGAGCGGACAGGGCCTCTGACGCCAGTTGCGAAAGATCTTGTCGTTCAGACACGCCTACCCCTCCTCCCC
>CAYQZG010000010.1:0-52732 GCA_964421785.1 uncultured Anaerolineales bacterium | reverse complement strand
CACGTTCGCTGATGGCCAAACGTCGACCAAAGAAGGTACCACGGGGTCTTCTCGACCAGCGTGAACGTGAAGCGTGAGCGGGCTACCCTGGGAACGACATAGGTTATAGGCCACCTCATAGCGGGCAGGAAAGGTCTGCGTTGGCTCCGGATAGTCCAGCGCTGTCACACAGGACAGATAAGCGTAGTCCAGCTCGTCCCGCAAGAAGGTGGCGACATTGACCAACTGCTCTGAATCGATGACCAGGCCCACATACTCGGCGGGCTGGACAGCGCCCGGGAAATGCTCCTCCACAGCAGAAAGGGCCTCTGAGGCCAGTTCCGAAAGCTGCCGCTCCTCAGCCATGCCTAGCCCTCCTCTCTCGCCGCGGTGACAATCTCATTGAGATGTGGTGGCCTGTAGTCGGTGGGTACATCCTCATCCGTCAGACGATGGTCCACCAGGTCGGGGCCGAGTTCTGGCACCGGGATGCCCTTGTCCTCGCCCTCCTGGTACCATTCCAGATCACGGATTCTTTCCTGATCCATCCTCTTATGGAGTGCGAAAACGGCGTTGAACAGCCCCTCCGGCCGGGGTGGGCAGCCGGGTACGTAGACATCGACCGGGATCAGCTTATCGACGCCGGAGACGACGTTATATCCCTCTTTGAACGGTCCACCCGAGATCGCACAGGCGCCCATAGCAATCACGTACTTAGGTTCGGCCATCTGATTATAAAGCCGAACCACCTGGGGAGCCATTCGCTTCGTCACTGTGCCGGACACGATAAAAAGATCCGCCTGACGAGGGCTGGCCCGCATGATCTCCATCCCGAAACGGGCTAGATCAAAGCGCGGGTCGAAGGACGCGATCATCTCAATGGCGCAACACGCCAGACCAAAGAACATCGGCCACAGTGATCGCTTTCGACTCCAATTGTAGACCTGATCCAAGACACTCAGGTGGACTGTGCCTTGGAGTTCTGAGGGGAGTTTCGGTAGCTGTGATTCCTGAGAGTTCATTGATACAACGTTCTCCTTACCATAGTCGTACGTTCGGACACCGGGTCGACAGCAGTCACCTTACCATCGCAGATTTCTCTTGTATTGATGGCTCAATGCATTGAGGTAAAGACCGCACACCTAACTCACAGCCCTTAGCCGGGGATAGGCCCGGGACTATGTCTAGTCGCAACCAGTATCATGCTTTCACCAAAGTGCACCGCTAGATATTCTACAACGCTTTCCCAAAATGGGCAAACCGGTTTCCCCCGTTCGCGCAAGCTTCAGACGTCCCAAGATGAGAAGCGCAGTCGCTCATTGGCACCTCCCTTCACTTCGCCCTCTCATCAATTACAACGATGTCCGTTTGACAAATTGGGGGGTGCGTGCTAGAATTGTTTGAGTTAGTCGCATCGTAGGCTCATGAACGTCTGGAGGCCTATAGGCGCGATACGGTCTGAAGAAAGGAGTCGCTCTGCCTTCTCCTTTCGTACTGATAGAGGAAGAAGAGCTATGCAAGCTACCCGAGAACGCATTCTCAATATCCTCAAAGAACGCGGTCACGCCACGGTGAAGGAGCTCAGCGGAACCTTGGACCTGACCACGGTCACCATCCGCCACCATCTCGACACCCTCCGCAGGGAGAAACTCGTAGCTACGCCCACCGTCCGCCACCGGAAAGCCCCCGGCCGACCGCAGCACGTCTACACGCTGACGGAAGAGGCCAGCGACTTCTTTCCCAAAAGGTACGAGCGGTTGATCGATCTTTTCCTTGAGGAGATACGTACCCGTCTTTCACAAGGTGAAGTAGAGGAGATGATGGCGCGCATCGGGAAGCGCATAGCAGATGAGGTCGTCGTCCCTCTGGATGCCGGCTTCGAGGAACGTGTCACCATCGCCGTTGACTTCATGGACAAACGAGGGTACATGGCCCATTGGGAGAAGTCCCAAAATGGTGACTATCTGGTCCACATAGCGAACTGTCCGTATGAAAGCGTGGCTCGACGGCACGGCGAGGTATGCGAGATCGATCGAACGCTTCTGACCGAGCTTCTGGGACCCACGCTGGCGGATATCAGCCGAATCTCCGAACCTACTCATCACTGCACCTACGTGATCCGAACCAGCAAAGAAGAAGTAGGGAGCAAGGAGTAGGAGACATGTCCCTGAAAACAACCTTGATCTACCCCGGCATCGCCGGACAAGGTTTCAAATCGCTCAAGCAGGGAATGGAGGCTGGCTGGATCTCTCACGGCCTGGCACGCCTCAGCGCAGCCGCCAAGGCTGAAGGATTCGACGTTGATCTGATTGACCTCCGTGCCCTCTCAAGCTGGGATCATTTCCGAATCGTGCTGGCAGAGAGAGATCCAGATGTGGTAGGCGTAACACTGATGAGCGTCGACTATAATCCGGCCAAGAAGGCTATCGCCATCGCCAAGGACGTCAAACCAGAGTTGATCACCATCATCGGAGGCCCCCACGTCACCATCGCCCTAGAGGACGCACTCCAGATTCCACACGTTGACTACCTGGTGATTCGCGAGGGGGAGGTAACGTTTCCCTACCTACTACGACGGATCGCCCTTGGCGATCCACCCCCCGATCGTGTTCTGCGGGGCGAGCCCCCCGATCTGGACGCTACACCGTTGGCGGACCGCGAGCTCTTCCTCAGGGAATGGAAGAGATGGGGCTACGATCTGGAATCGCCAGAGGTCCCTTTCGTGCCCGAGCTCCCACCCCCCTTCGTCACCGTTATCGCCGGACGTGGCTGCCTTTACAACTGTGCCTTCTGCAAACCGGGTGAGGACTACCTGTTCGGCAAGCGAACCCGCCGGCGCAGCGTGAGAAACGTTATCGCGGAGCTGCACGACCTGGTGGAAAGATATGAGATAGCCTCGTTCATGTTCCACGACGACTGCCTGACCGAGGATCGGCCGTGGGTGACCGAGTTCAGCAAGACGTATATTAGTGAAGGCCTCGATATGCCGTTCTTCTGCCAGAGTCGGGCCGACATCATCGTCAAACACGAGGATATGGTGGCCCGCATGGCTGAAGCTGGCCTGCGGGGCTACTTCATCGGGTTCGAAAGCGGCAACAACCGGGTCTTGAATTTCATCCGCAAGGGTACGACCGTGGAACAGAACCGAGAGGCAGCCCGCATCTGCCGCAAGTACGACATCAAGATCTGGGCCAACTACATGATGGGACTGCCGACGGAGACCAGGGAAGAGGTCATGGACACGGTTCGACTGATGAAAGAGATCGACCCCGACTACTACAGTCCGGCGTTCTTCACCCCGCATCCAGGCACTGACCTCTATACCTATGCCATCCAACACGGCTTGAGCCGTATCACCGACTACGATTCCTACCGACGCAATCCCACCGAACCCAAGATCAAGGGACAGGACTACGACTTCCTTAAGTGGGCGATGGCGGAGAGCCAGCGGCGTAAGCCGACCAACGCCCTTAGACGGTGGGCCAATCACCAATGGCAGCGAGCCCAGCGCATCACACCGCAGAAAGTGGCGCGAAAGGCCGCTTCCCTACGGTCTCGCTGGAGAACGACTTCCGCGCCATTGAGTTAACGGAGAAGAAGTCCTGGTTCAGGCGTACAATGACATGCTGCTCACGTTTGATCCGCGCATCGTGGATATGCACACCTTGCCGTATATCCCGATCCCGGAACGCAGCGTCGTCACCAGAGATTGAGTTGAGGTAGCTTAGAAAGAGAGAGACCAGCAGACGCCGGCTGGTTGGTCTGAGAAGGAAAACTGACTCAACCGCTCCGATCCGTCGAGAGCGTGAACCGATACCCCCATCGACATAGCTCCTCTACAGCCTTGTCCACCAACATGTCTATCTGGGCTGCGATGGGGGGCGAAAGCTCCAGCCCTACCTCCAACGACCCAGGCTGTATCCCCCAGAGTACGACATTGCGCGGATAGAGGTCCCTAAGCTTGGCAGCGAAGAGCATGTCGGGAATACCAATCTGATGAGGGGACATCTTGACGGAAAGGAAGGAGGGAACCTCCTCGCCCTCCATGCGCAGGACGGTTCCCGGCTCCTTGCCCATCTCCACCGCATCGATGATGAGAAGGTTGTCCACGCCCTCCAGGTAATGCAGGAGATCGAGCCCCAAGGTCCCACCATCCAGGGCCATAACCTCCTCGGGCAGATCATAGGTGGTGACCAGCTGCTCCACCACGCGCAGGCCCGCCCCCTCGTCCGAGAGGAGCAGGTTGCCTACACCAAGGACGAGGGTCTTGACGGTTGGTTGATTTGACGTCGGCATGGTGGCAGTCGTGTTATGATACAGGACGGGATAGAGTCCCTGGTGTCTCCTTCCCAGCTCTAGCCAGATTCGCAACCTGGCGGGTCTGGGATGTGTAGGGTTGTCGTTGTCCTACGCCCGAGGTCAAAGGCAACCAACCTGCGCAAGGCCAAGACCCTCGCCGCGGCTAGTACATCCCGGCTGCTGCCATGCAGTTTGTCCGCTCAAAGGGGAAGGACTTCCGCCATCGTGTGCTAGTGTCCGACGCCCTGCACCTTTACCTGCGTTACCTCCTTGCCATCGGCGTTGAGGACGTGCACGCCACAGGCCATACAGGGATCGAAAGAGTGAATAGTACGGAGGACCTCCAGCGGCTTCTCCGGGTCAGCGATGGGCGTGCCGATAAGCGCGGCCTCGTAGGGGCCCTTCTTCTCGCCGGCAGCTCGGGGACTGGCATTCCATGTGCTGGGGACGACAGCCTGGTAGTTGTGGATCTCCCGGTCCCTGATGTGGATCCAGTGCCCCAGCGCGCCACGGGGTGCTTCGTGCCAGCCGTAGCCCTGAGCCTCAGTCGGCCAGGTCTCAGGATCCCATTTCTCTCCAGCGTGGATCTTGAGGTCGCCATTCTTCATGTTTCCGGCGAGCTCGTCGATCCATTCGTACGTCTTGTCCACCAGCAGCACGGTCTCAATGCAACGAGCGGCCGTCCGCCCCAGCGTGGAGAATAGTGCCTCCGGGCCAGCATTAAGCTCATTCAACACCAGGTCCACTGTGTCCTGGATCCCCTGATGCCCAGAAGCGTAGCCAACCAGCATACGAGCCAGCGGGCCCACCTCCATAGGCTCGTCGTTCAACCGTGGCGCCTTCAACCAGGTGTACTTCTCGTCGGTGTCCAGGAAGTCATACGGTGGTTGGGGCCCGGTGTAGTTGGGACGGGTCTGACCGTCCCAAGGATGGAGGCCACGGCTCTCGTCCTCATAACTGTACCAGGAGTAAGTGACGTACTCGGTGATATCCGCCTGGTCGACTGGATGGACGGTGCCTAGATCCCCGTCCATAATCACGCCTGCTGGGAAGTAATGCTCTCCATCGGGACTGGCGAAGTCGCCGTAGGAGAGGAAGTTGCCCCCACTACTGCCGATGCCGGCCCAATCAAGATAGAAGGGAGCGACGGCCAGCACGTCCGGCAGGTAGACCTGCTTCACGAACTGCACAGCGCTATTCTGCCATTCTCTCATACGAGCAATGGCGTCAGCGTTCAAGGCATGCTGGCTGTTGGGATCGACCGGCGTGGACATCCCACCAACCAGGTATGTCTGTAGATGTGGGTTCTTACCGCCCAGCAGGGCATGGATCTGAGCGTACTCCCGCTGCCAATCCAAGGCCTCTAGGTAGTGGGCCACCGCCATCAGATTTGCCTCCGGAGGCAGTTGGTAGGCTGAGTGTCCCCAATAGGCGTTGGAGAACGGGCCCAGTTGGCCGCTGTCCACGAAGGCCTTCAAACGATCCTGCACGCCCTTGAAGTAGTCCGTGCTCGACTTGGGCCAGTCGGAGATCGATTGAGCGAGCTCCGATGTCTTGGCCGGGTCGGCGTCCAGCGAGCTGACGATATCGACCCAATCCAGGGCATGTAGATGGTAGAAGTGAATCACATGATCGTGGATATACTGCGTGGCTGCAATCAGATTGCGCAGAATCCGTGCGTTGTCCGGCACCTCAATGCCGAGAGCGTTCTCAACAGCCCTGACCGAAGCGAGGGCGTGCACCGTGGTGCAGACGCCACAGAATCGCTGCGTGAAAAGCCAGGCTTCCCGCGGGTCGCGTCCTTTGAGGATAGTCTCAATACCGCGGAACATCGTGCTGGAGGACCAGGCATCGGTGACCTCGCCTCCCTCTACTTCGATCTCAATGCGAAGATGTCCCTCAATACGCGTGATGGGATCAATGACAACTCTTGCCATTATGGTCTCCTTACCTAAAACTCAAGCCAGTTTAGCTACTCGCTTTCGCTGGCTCCATACTTCTGCTGATAATACTTTGCGTGATGGTGCTTCACGTACTCCCTGGGCATCCAGCCGAAGAGCATGCCGTTGATGGCACCCTTCATCAGGGGATGCATCACAGACAGAACGAAGTGGACCAGGAAGAACGCTGCGTAAGCGATGGTGCAGAGATCGTGGACGAAGACGCTCCACTGGAACATCCACACCGGCACGGCGCCCTTGCCAAACCACATAACCAACCCCGTGCCGATGAAGGCAGCCATACAGAGCACTACAACCAGGTAGAACAGCTTCTGTCCGGTGTTGTACTTGTCCTGTGGGGGCATCGCCTCCTCGTCGCCCAGGAAGTAATAGGCGGGAGCGGCCTGCAGCCAGCCGAGGTCCTCTTTCCCCCAGGTGAAGATGCGCTTCATCGCAGCGACGCACTCGCGAGGAGAGAAGACGACATAGATAACAGGTACCAGCATAAAGGCGACCGCCCCAATGCGATGGAGCAATCGAACGACGTAACCCCCCTCCCCGGTAGCCATCGTTTGGCTCAACCAGGGTACATAGATGACAATCCCGGTGACCATCAACAGAGCGAACGCCGCAGTGTGCAGCCAATGCACCAAGCGCTGTGTTGTGTTGAACATCAGGATTTCTTTTTGGCTGTCCGCCATGCTATACCTCCTCTACCTTAATTTGAGTACGGGCTATCAACCAGTTGACGATCAGTCCCAGACCTGTCGCACCTACGGCAACACCGCCCAACGGTTGGATCACTCTCTGCCAGACGTCGGAGAAAGCGATGGCGGCCCTGGGATTAGAAGGCAAGTCGTAAACCGAGGGGTCGTCCAAGAGGATGCTCAGACGATGCAAGCCCCCAGCCTCATTTTCCCCATAGAGCCTTGCCCCGTCAAACCCCTGAGACTTCAAATCCTCCACGCGAGTGCGGGCCTGATCGATGAGCTCATCGCGGCTGCCCCAGATCAGAGCCTCGGTGGGACACTTCTCAGCGCAAAACGGTCCACCGATTCCTTCGCTTATCCTATCCTGACAGAATGTGCACTTGGCCACCGTGGCCTCGCCCGTGAAGACATCGACACCTCCCAGGTGTGGGACACCATAGGGACAAAACTGAGTGCAATAGCCACAGCCGTTGCACTTCTCCTGATCCACGCCGACGAAGCCATGCTCATCGTGAAACAGGGCGCCGGTGGGGCAGACGTTCACACAGGCAGCGTCTGTGCAGTGCATACATTGGTAGTTGACAAAAGGCCAATCGGACTCCGGCTTGACCAGCTTGATCAAAGTCCACGTGTTGGCCGAGAGCTCACTCGGAGTGTCGTAGAGCCCACTGGCGTCAGTCTCCGGCGTTGTCTCGTTCCACTCCCGGCACGCGTTCTGACATGCTCGACATCCGATGCACTTCGACGTATCGTATAATAGAGCCAGCTCATTCCCCGTGCTCAGTCCCTCAGCAGCCCCAACGTCAATGGGAGAAAGGAACACGCCACCCAACCCCAGCCCGGCGAGTTTGATGAACTGCCTACGATCGAGAGACATAGTGGCCTCCTAGTCCTGGTCTTGTCCGGTCTCTTCTTCGCCTGCTTGCGCGAGCCTTGCAGCAGCCGCAGCCCCGGCCGCGCCAACGGCCAAGCCAGCCACGCCGCCGATCACACCGGCACCGGCTACGGTCATGCCACCCTCGGCCTCATCCACCGCCGGATACGTGTCCGGTGGGGTGACCTTCTGGATGTCGACTGGCTTGTAGGCCTCACGATCCCAGAACCCCGCGGTGGCACAGGCGATGCAGCCATGTCCAGACGCCACCGGCCAGCTCGTGCCCTGGTTCCAGCGCACGGTCGGGCAGTTGTAGGAAGCGATCGGGCCCTTGCAGCCCATCTCGTAGAGACACCATCCCTTACGATGTCCCTCATCACCCCACTCTTGGACGAACTCGCCGGCGTCGAAGTGACCGCGTCGCTCGCAGTTGTCGTGAATCAGCGCGCCGTGGGCAAAAAGCGGTCGATTCAAGTCATCCATCTCCGGCAACTCATCGAACGTCAAGTAGTGAACCACCGTAGCGGTCAGGTTCACGACGTTGAGGGGGCATCCAGGCAGGTTGAGGACCGGCTTATCTGTCACCAGTTCCATGACGCCTCTGGCCCCCGTTGGGTTCGGTGCTGCCTTGGGGATACCGCCGAAGGTGGCACAGTTACCAACTGCAATAATGGCCATAGCTTTGGCCGCCGCTTCCTCAAGGATGTCGACGGCACTGTGACCAGCGACGGTGCAGTAGATGCCGCCGTCGCCGGTGGGAATGGACCCCTCGACCACCAACAGGTAATTACCGGCATCAATGGTCTCCCGTTTAGCAGCTTCCGCCTGACGTCCGGCGGCAGCCATAATGGCCTCGTGGTAATTGATTGAGAGCACATCAAGTATCACTTCAGCGGCGGTGGGACGGGATGCCCTGAGAAATGACTCCGTGCAGCCAGCGCAGTCCTGGAACTCGAGCCAAACCACCGGTGGCTTCCCGGGTGACTCTAGCGCATGGGCAATGCGAGGGGCGAGCGAACTCTCCAGCGCCAGTGTCCCTGCCATCACTCCGCAGAACTCCAGGAACTCCCGGCGCGAGAGCCCTCGTTGGCTCAAACTCTCCTGCAAGCTTGAACCGCTCATATCTTTGACCTCCTTTGGTTGTGAAAGCATAGTAGAATCCGGCTATCCGCCCGACTCCGTGGATAAGTAGAAGACCCTACAAAAAAGCACAGTGCTCCCCCACATGACCGAATAGGATTGCGAAAAAGGCGCGGGGCGAGCACAAGCCATACCAGAAGGGTTTCATGCAGGCGATTATACAATGCGGCTGGGGGCGTGTCAAGATTGCTGTTTCCCCGGCAGCAATCATACCAGAGACATCCCAATGGTTCCAATGACGATGTACCCCCAGTTAGGGTGACGTTTGTAACCAACAAGCCAGGGATAGAGGCGCGGCGACTTCATTGACTTTCCAGCATACTCCGATAAAATAGTCGAGAGCAGATTGAGAGGGTATGCCAACCAGAAGGGGCCTTTATGATCGCCACCGGAACAATTATCAATGTCCTCACCGTCCTCGTGGGAGGAACACTGGGTACGCTGCTCGGCCATCGCCTGCCGGAAAGGATGCGCGAGACGATTATGCACGCCCTGGGGCTGCTGACCATAGTGGTCGGCTTCCAGCTATCATTGGAGACGGAGAATATCTTGATCATCCTGGGCAGCCTGTTGCTGGGGGGGCTTCTTGGAGAGCTGTTGCGTATCGAGAAAGGAATTGACCAGGCTGGACGCTGGCTGGAGCGGCGGACCGGTGGTAAAGGTGGCTCGAGCGCCGAAGCAACCCCCGCCGGTTCCCCCACCAGCGCGACGACGTTCAGCCATGCCTTTCTCACAGCAAGCCTGGTCTTCTGCGTCGGACCGATGACGATTCTGGGCTCAATTCAAGACGGCCTGACCGGTGACTACACGCTTCTGGCGATCAAGTCGACGATGGATGGCTTTGCGAGTCTGGCCTTCGCCTCGACCCTTGGGCCGGGGGTGATCTCCTCTGCTCTCACCGTGCTGGTCTATCAGGGAGCGCTGACACTCAGCGCCGGCTGGGCCGACACCGTACTCACGGATCCCATGGTGGCGGAGATGACGGCGACAGGTGGTGTGCTGATGCTGGCACTGGGGCTAGGACTACTGCAGATCAAGAAGATCCGCGTTGGTAACCTACTCCCGGCCATAGCCATAGCCCCGATCATCGTGGCTATTGCCGCGCGATTCAGCGCCTGACGATTCGCCTGTGTCCAACCCCTCCTCCGACTGGCTGGAAAGCCAGCTCCTCTTGCGTTATAATAGGACATAGCATCGAGAAAGGAACGCCGATGTGTCTTGTCCCTTTCCCGTCCATCGATTCTTGAGACGATTGGCGACTTGGCGGCTCAGCTGCCACCATTTTGCCTGGAGCTTTGGGGGCGTAGAACAATGAATAATCTGTTCGACCTTTGGGAGAAACCCAGCTCGACGAAGTATTTGATCGCAGGTTGGTATCAGTGGGCCGACGCAGGCGAGGTCTCCTCGGGCCTTCCTCACTATCTGATCGATAGGACCGAGGCACAGGAGATCGGTGAGATCAACCCACACGGCTACTATCTGTTCCAATTTCCCGGGACCCACGACCTGCTGAGGCCGATCGTGACGCTCGAAGAGGGGTATCGCATAGCCTTGGAGCAGCGAAGGAACGTGTTCTACGCCTCCGGAAACGAAGGTGCCCGATTCTTCATCTTCGTCGGTGATGAGCCTCATATGAACGTTGAGCAATACAGTGAGGCGTTCCTCGATGCGGTGGAGGAACTAGGCGTGGAGCGGGTCGCCGTCGTGGCTGGGGTCAACGGTCCGATGCCCTATGATAAGGACCGGGAGATCTCCTGCGTCTACAGCCTGCCGGAGATGAGGGAGGAAATGGAGGGATACGCCGTCAGGCTGTCCGACTACGAAGGGGGAGCGACTATCGGCGTCTACCTGGCCGATCGCGCCGAGGAGCGGGGTATCGAACTGGTGACCTTCTACGCCATGGTCCCGGCCTACGACTTCTCTCGGGCATCATCAGCTATTCAGCGGGTCTCGGCCGAGGAGGACTACAAAGCCTGGTACGATTTAATGCGACGACTCGATTATATGTTCGGTCTCGACCTGGATCTCTCAGATCTCGAGGCTCGGAGTGCCGAGCTTGTCGCAGCGTGGGAGTCCCGAATCGCTCAGCTTAAGAAGAAGATGCCACGCGTGGTTGAAGAGTATATGAGCGAAGTGAACGAGGGATTCTCAGAGCAGACCTTCGACCCCCTCGGTCAGGCGTGGGAGGACGCGCTAGGCGATATCTTCGGCGATGCCGGGGATATGAGTCTCTTGGAGTGAGTGCGATGGTGATATAGAATCCTGGCACGCACGTGCGGGAAGAGGGCTGTTATCTGTGACCATGTGAAACCCCGTCATACGTTCATTTGACTTCTGGCGCATGTGTGCTACCATACCGCTGTAGTATGAAGTGAGTGGATGCGCAGCAAACGGGAGACTGTCCAGGCTTGCGGATGCCGGGCGGTCTTTCTTTTTGCAGCCGATACACTTCATGAGACGTAAGCTATAGCAGAAAAGGAGCAAGAATGTCCGAGATGGAAGAACAGAATGAAGTAAGCCTGCGAGAAGACGCTGAAGAACAGAGCGTCGCTGAAGCTGAGATGGAAGAAGTGACCACGGAGGTCCAGTCGGAGGAAGAGGAGACCCTAGAGGTCAAGACTGAGAAGTCGGACGAAGCCGAGAAGATGGGTGAGAAGATTGAGGGAACCGTCAAGTGGTTCAGCAACCCCAAGGGCTACGGCTTCATCTCCCGTGACGGAGGGGAGGACGTATTTGTCCATTACTCCGCCATCCAGGGCTCTGGATTCCGCTCGCTGAGCGCCGGTGAGCGCGTTGAGTTCATCGTCAAGTCGAGCGAGAAAGGACCACGAGCCGACCAGGTCCGATCTTTAGAGTCGGACTTTGGCTCGGGTTGGCTGTAGTATCCTCAAGCTAACCATTTAGTTAAGAGCACCGACCGCACGGCTCATCCGCAGGCTGTGCGGTTTTTTGCATCCATGGCTCTGACATGTTAGCATCCTGAGGCCATGAGGTCGAAGACAGAGAAACGGCGTGGCCATGCCGTCAAGCTGACATTGACTGTCCTACTCACAGTTGCAGCATGCCTGACAGGGACAATCCTGGCTATCAACATGTCCCCGCGCTTGCTGGCTATGCTGTTAGGCCTCAAGCAACTAGGATCCCTGGCAGCTGCGCTCCCCCCAGAACCAGCGGCGCTCACGCTGAATGGCGAACCGCTCAGTCACGTCGATCTCGCGTTGCCACCTCAGACCGTTGAACCATTGACGCTGGCCTCCTCGGACGCGGGATACGGCGAAGCGCTGGGCGCTCCATTGGTCGGCGACACTTCGATCCCAGGCACGACCAGGTACCTACTCAGCATCAACGAGGAAAGCGCGAACAAGTTCCTATGGGAGCTCGTCTCCCCCGAGGGGTTAGACAACAGACGCTATCGCAACGTGGCAATAGACCTCCAACCAGGCGGCCTGATCGTCTACGCCGACGTCAACCTCGGAATCCGCTGGCAGCGCGTGGGCTTGCTGCTGCTCCAAGATGCGGGGACAGTGACGTTGTCTCCAACCGGCGTTACACTAAATGGAAAACTCTACGCGATACCGGAATCCGGATCTCCGGCACGGTTGCTCCTTCCAGTAGGACGTCGTGCACAGCGCACCCTCCGTGCTTTGACGATCGTAGGGCCGCTGCCGGGAGAGGCGCGCGTGGAGGCCGCTCGCTTCCACCAACATCGTCTTCAGATCCTGGCTCACGCCACCTATGCTGCTCCTATGCCATCGGACACCGGATGGCAGGGAGTGGAGCAGGGTGTGCAGTTGCGCAAGATCGACGTCACCACCGGAGCGGAGCACCTCACGGAGCGGCTGTCGATGGTGCGCCTGAACCCCGCAGACCTCGAGCTCCGTGTCCACTATGACCCTATCAATCCGAAGACGGTTTCGGACTGGGGATCTACGCTGGATGCTCTGCTGGTGGTCAACGGCAGTTACTTCGCCCCGGAGAGCGAGAGAGGCAGTGAAACGATCGGCTTGCTCGTCAGCGACGGTCAGCGATGGGGGACGCCACTTCCCGACTACGCCGGTATGCTGGCCGTCACTGGCGCCGGCGAGGTGAGCGTCCGCTGGCTGCGACAACGGGCTTATGATCCCCAAGAGCCGTTGATCCAAGCTATGCAATCGTTCCCCGTGTTGGTGAAACCGGGCGGGGTGATGGGATTCCCCGCCGATGTCGATGATGGCACACCGGCTCGGCGCACGGTCGTGGCGCAGGACAGCGAGGGGAACATCCTGTTGATCGTGGCGCCGCGGGGCACGCTCAGCCTACATGACCTGGCCGTCTTCCTGGCCGAGTCCGATCTGACCATCGATGTGGCTCTAAATCTGGACGGTGGTGGATCCACCGGTATGTGGCTGACAGCTGCCGACACGCAGATCACGATCGATTCTTTCACGCCGGTTCCCTCGGTGATCGCAGTGGATAGACATTAGGTCTGGCGGATTGGCCGCCGATTGACCACGCGAGCAAGCAAACGTATAATGACCTGCGCAAGTGTGGCTTGTTGAAGGCCCCGAAAGCGGTGTTGTAGACACAAGAACACTCAGGAGGTGTCCAATGCAAATCGCCAGCATCGAAGTCATCCCCGTAGATCTCGATTTGCGCCTGCCCTACCAGACAGCCTATCACGCCGAGGCAATTGAGAGCATCAGCGCGGTCTTCATACGGGTCGAGACGAAACAAGGCCAAGAGGCCTGGGGCTGCGCCGCCTTCGATCCCGCTATCACAGGGGAGACAAGGGAGACAGTTGTCAACGCCTGTCAATCTTGCGCCCAACGCGCCAGGGACCTCAATCCGCTGAACACTGAGTTCGCCCTTGACGAACTGTCCGACCTGACAAAGGAGACCCCGTCAGCTCTCTGTGCTTTCGATCTCGCGTTTCACGACTTGCTCGGCTTGGCTGCTGACATGCCCCTCCATAGGCTGCTAGGCGGCTATCGACGCCGCATCCAGACTTCCATCACGATCAGCATCGCGGACGTCCACACGTCCGTGGCGTTGGCCCGCCAACGGGCCACGCAAGGCTTCCGTATCCTCAAGGTCAAGGGTGGGCGTAATCCGGAGCAGGATGTGCGCCGTGTGCGCGCGATCAAAGCCGCCCTTCCACGCCTCACGCTCCGCCTGGACGCCGATCAGGGATATACAGTCCAGCAGGCGCTCGACGTGGCACGAGCTCTTGAGGGCAAGTTGGAGATGTTAGAGCAGCCCACGACTGCCGACGATCTGGACGGTCTACGCCAAGTCACCAGGCAGAGTCCGATTCCGATTCTGGCCGACGAGAGCGTAAGCCAGCCCCCCTCAGCCCTGGAAGTGGCCAAGCTCCGCGCTGCCGATGGTATGAGCGTCAAGTTGACTGCGTGCGGTGGTCTGCGCTGCGCACGCCAGATCGACACAATCGCCCGCGTCGCACAGATGAACACGATGGTCAGCTGCGTGAACCAACCGGCGCTGCTGACGGCTGCCGGTCTCTCCTTCGCCTTGAGCAGTCGCAACGTCGAGTACGGGGATCTGGATGGGCACTTCGATCTAATCGACGATCCCACGCTGCCTGGCTTTCGTGTGGAGGAGGGCTGGCTGATCGCCACAGACATCCCAGGGCTGGGGTGCACGGTCGAGCTCTAAGTAGGCCTCCAGACCCAGTCGTCATCACCTACAGCGGTCTGCTGTTCACGATTATCGCAGGCCTGGTGACGGCGCTGTAGAGGCTGAATCCGCAGCTTGGTGCGGCGACCTACATACTCGCGGGCGCCATCGTCTTAGTTTCAGCCTGCGCCAGGCTGACGTGGACGTGCTGATCGCGGGGTCACACGCACGGAGGACGGGTCCAGCTGCCCCTTTATCGGTCCACTCATGACGCTGTCGCAGGTGCCTCGTCGGTGGGCCTCGGACGTGACCGATATCGCGCCGGGAAAGACGCTGATCGTCCCCCGCGGCATGGCGATAGAGCAGGAGCACGCCCCACGAATGCGGTTTCTCTGCCGACCGCAGCTGGTCATCCTCGACCTGGTCCTCGAGGAGGTCTAGCCATGGCAGTCACGTACGCTCAAGCAGATTATGCGGCTAATCGAGCAATGCTGGAATGCGCTGGAAATCGTCTTCCATAACACGCCGCAGCGATCCTCGGTAGAGCGCCGCGGCCGGGTGGTAGAGCGGCAGATAGATGGTTGCACCAACGCGCCGAGGTCGCCCGTGAACCTCGGAGATGCGCTCGTCAGGGAAGAAGCGCCCTAACGCGAACCGCCCCAGCGGCACAATCAGGTCCGGGCGGATCAGTTCCAGCTGTCGGTCCAAATAAGGCGTACAGGCCCGCACCTCAGCGACGTGGGGGTCTCGGTTGGATGGCGGCCGACACTTGACCACGTTGGTGATGAAAACCTTCTCGCGATCCAGGCCGATGCCCTCCAGAAGTTGATCCAGGTACCGACCGGATCTGCCGACGAAAGGGATCCCCTGTTCATCCTCACGGGCGCCAGGCCCCTCACCAAGGAAGAGGATATCGGCATTCACCGGCCCTGACCCTGGTACTGCGTTCGTCCGACTCTCGTGCAGCTTGCAGCGTGTGCAGCCACGGATCTGGGAGGCGATCTCTTCTAGCTCTGACTCCCGCTCGTCGATGGTCATCATGGGTGTCCTCGCTGGGAGAGCCAACGCCAAGGTCTCAATTCCTTGGCGTCGGATGACGTGCTGGCGATTGATACAGCGTTTGTGGTCGCTTCTTCTTTCCCGTTAGAATGCACCGAGCTGGCACTGCCCGACGCGGATCTCAAGCCTCTCAGCGGCGTTCGCCACGTGGGTCTTGGGCAGGTCGAACCGATTGGCAATGGCCCACGCCACAGCACATGGCAGGCGCCCCACGATCAGTCCTTCACGAATGGCCTGCTCCAACTCCGGCGATAGTTCCTCGGCCGCATGGACGATGCGCTCCTCGCCGTCGTAGCCGAATAGCCCCAACTGGCAGTGATAGAGCCGCAAACCCAACGCATCAGCCATCTCTCCCACCTTCAGGGGATTGACGGCCAACTTCTCTGCAATGCGAAAAGCTGCACCGCAGCTCAATTTGCCCTCTCGTGCTCGCTCCTGAACGGCATCAGCAATCTTATCCCTCATCATTCCTTCCTCTTGATTCGTAGCTGGTCACCTGGTGGTGATGTCACCCTCCAGTAAGGAGGACAGCTTACCCTCAAACAGAGCCTAAATCCACCACGACCACTCGACATAGCCAGCCTGAGTCAGTACTACACGCTGCCTGATCGCCCCCCCTCTTTCTGGCACGTCAACATGCCATCCGGCATAGCTATCCCCCCGCGGACTGGCTATTCCCTGACGATATGATCGTACAGGGCTGACAACTCCTCCTCGGAGTAGAAATAGATGACCAGGCGGCCCGCTTTACCCCGGCGCTTCAGGCTTACCTTGGTGCTCAGTGCCTCGCGGAACCGAGACTCCAACTCCTGCGTCGCTGGCGAGGGTGCAGGCTTTGGCTTCATCCGCTCCTCTTCTCTCCCGAGCAACCGTCTCACCAATTCCTCCGTCTGCCGCACATTCAAGCCGCGCTTCAGGACGGTCTTGAGTGCGGCCGCCTGTGCTTCGTCCCGCTCTAAACCCAGAAGCGCTCGGGCGTGCCCCTCGCTGACTCGCTCCTCAAGCAGGGCCTCACGCACAGCTCGAGATGCTCTCAAGAGCCGCAGGGTATTGGCGACCGCCGTACGACTCTTGCCCACTCGCTGGGCGATCTGCTTCTGAGTCAACCCGAATGTCTCAGCCAACTGCTCAAAAGCCATGGCCTCCTCCAGTGGATTTAAGTCAGCTCGCTGCAGGTTCTCCACCAGAGCCAATTCCAACACCTCGCTGGAAGCCACATCCTTGACAAGAACGGGTACCTTGGAAAGACCGGCCACACGTGCAGCTCGCCAGCGACGCTCGCCAGCGATCAGCTGGTAGCCATCCGCAACCTCGGTGACCACGAGCGGCTGGATAATTCCATGTTCCTCAATCGAGGCAGCAAGCTCCAACAGATCTTGCTCCCGAATAGGCGATCGCGGCTGATGAGGGTTAGGTGAGATGGCCGCGAGCGGGACCTCAAGCAACCCGCGCCCTACGCCGGCCTCCTCCGCATCAGCGGCAGGGATCAGCGAATCCAGTCCTTTGCCCAATCCGATCCTGCGTGGTGACATGGCTTACCTCCGCAACAACTACCGCGACCACTGGGTTATGCCGCCCGAAAGCACGAGTCCCTTGCTCGTCCGATACAAAGCCTCTCACCAGTTTGCCTTCTCAATCCCAACGCTCAATCTCGCCAGCGCTGGCTTTCTCGGCGTGTGTTGGCTCGTACTAGATGTCGCCCATCAAGAGCAGGTGAGATAATCTGCTCTACACTTCCTCAGCAACTGTCCGCGCCAGGTAAGCGGCCGTCGCCGGTCAGCAACTCTACGGCAAGCGCCTCATAGGCCTTGGCCCCGGCCGAGCGCGGCGCATGAACGTTGATGGGCACACCAAAACTCGGCGCCTCACTCAGGCGAACGCTCCGGGGAATGACAGCCTCGAAGACCCTTTTTCGGAAGTGGCGCCTCACCTCGGCGACGACCTGCTCCGAAAGATTGGTGCGTGCATCGTACATAGTCATAACCAACCCGCGCAGGGTTAGTTCAGGATTCAAGGCCTGGCGCACCAACTTGATCACACGGGCCAACTGCGAAAGCCCCTCCAGAGCAAGATACTCGCACTGCACCGGGATGATCACCCCCCCGGTGGCGGCCGTCAGCCCACTCACGGTCAGAATCCCCAGGCTGGGGGGACAATCAATGAGCAAGTAGTCATAGGCTTGGCTCTCAGCTATCTTCTCCAAAGCCATACGAAGCCGATGCTCTCGTCGCGGCATCTCGACCAGCTCTACCGTCGCGCCAGCCAGATTAGGTGAAGCCGGCGCCAGTTCGAGCCCTATCTGGTCGATAGACCGCAGAATACGGGCGATGGGTACGTCGTTGACCAAGACATCATAGGTGGAAAGAGAGACAGAAAGCTTGTCAACCCCCAGCGAGGAGGTTGCGTTCGACTGTGGATCGATGTCGACCAGAAGAACGCGCTGACCTCGCTCCACAAGATAGGCACCCAGGTTGACGGCCGTCGTGGTCTTTCCAACGCCGCCCTTCTGATTAGCCAGCGCGTAGATGACGGACACCGTTCTCCCTGCCTCTCAATGTAGCCTGCCTACAGTGAGCCACCTCCTCCTCGAGCGGTATGCCGCAGAGCCCTGATCGGGTTACGGATCGAGCAGCGACGCAGTTGGCGAATCGAGCAGCAGTCCAAGCGTCATGCTCTCGCTGCAGGGCATAGAATAGAGAGGTGGCAAAGACATCGCCAGCGCCGGTGGAATCCACCTCATCCACGCTTGGGGCTGGGAAGTGACGAACATCCCCGTTGGCATAGACTGTGCAGCCCGCCGCGCCCTGGGTAAGCACCAGGCATCGCGTTTGACGCGCATACTCAGTCACCACGGACCTGTCGCCCCCGACGTCCTCCTCGCTCAACACAACTGCGTCAGCGTGAGGGAGCACCTGCTCCATCTCCTCCCATCGGCGGCGGTTGACACGACCTGCATCGTCCCATTGTCGCATCCACCCTTGGGGAGTCACGCCGACAAAAGCCCCTCCGAAGCTGCTCACTAATGCCGGATCACATTCCCTAGCCACCGGACCTATATGGACCAGTCGGGCTTGCCAATCATAGGGTACAATGTCACGCCCAAGAGGGCTGGCAACGTCGTGGATCACCTGCCGCCGCCCCGCCTCGGTGTAGATGTTCTCAAAGGTGGTCGACGTTCGAGCAAGAAGACGAGTAATCAAGACGCCACTCAACGCCGCGCTCAAATCGAGGTCGGCGCCAACGCTTGTGATAACTCCAACCCGGCACACCAGGGCCTGCGCCGTGCACGCAGCATACGCCGCCGTTCCCCCGAGAGCAAAGGATGAGCCCTTCAAGTCGCGCGTGACGTGCCCGATGACCAGATAGTCCAATGGCAACATGCGTCACGCAACCATCGGAGATAACTAGACTCTCACACCAACAACACGATCTTGGCCAGATTCAGCTCGACCGGGAGGGAAGCTCACGCCAGAAATGGAAGATACAAGGCTTGCCAGATCTCCATCGACGCCCCTTGTTCTACCCTCGCCTCCAAACTCTATAGGTAAAAGGCCGGCCCAAGAGAGGTAACCGCTCGACGTATCATTCCTTAGGAACGATAGTAACGCGTCTTCGCTCCCCCTCGTAGATGCTTTCCGTGGTCACTCGCGAATCATCATATAGGGCCACATGGACGACCCGACGTTCGTGAGGTGGCATCGGCTGGAGGATCACAGTACGATCGGTATCCACCGCCTGGTCCGCCATACGATGGGCTAGATCGCGAAGCCGCTCAGCACGCTTTGCCTTGTACCCCTGGACGTCCACCACGACGTGGACCCATCCCTTCATCTTCCGACCGACGAGCAGGCGCACGAGGTGCTGAAAAGCATTCAAAGCCTCACCGTCGCGCCCGATAAGTACACCGGCATCTGGCCCCGTCACACCGACCAGCAGCGGAGGGACTTCGTCCTCGCTTGGGCCGGGTTCAGCGCGCTCCACCTCAACGTGGATCTTGCCAAGACCCATAGCGCTCAACAACTCCTCGGTCACCCCTCTAGCCGCTTGAATCTTCTCTTCCTCCTCAGTCAATGCCGGTTCCTCGGCCTCGACCTCTGGGGACACTTCTTGCCTCGGCTCAGGCTCCTCCACCTGAGGAGGAGCAACTGCAGGTTGGTGTTCAGGCTTAGGCTTGGGTTCAGATTGAGGCTTGGTCTTGCGCCTTTCCGCTGAGGTGACCCTAATGCGCACCCGAGCTGCTCGTGCACCGAGACCGAACATACCCTGGCGGCCTTCATCCAACACCTCAACCTCTACCGCCTTACGGGGGAGATCGAGACGTGACAGCCCTGCGGCAATCGCTGCATCAACATCCTTCCCGGCAACTTCTATCACTGGTTTCTGTTGTGACATCTACACTGCTCCTCAACAAACGTGCAAAACAAGGGCTATTTCCTCGGGCGTTTCTTTGGCACGAGGTCCTTCTCTCCATTCTCCTCACGATCCATGCGGATGAAGTAGTACTGAGCCATACCAAACAGGTTGGAGATAATGAAGTAGATGGAGAGCCCGGTGGCGTACTGCAGGGAGATGAATCCAAACATAAGCGGCATCATAATCTGCATCTGTTGATTCATCATCTCCGCCTGCGAACCCCCATCGCCGGCACTGCCAGGGGTTAGAAGCTTCTGCTGGAGCCATGACGTGGCAAAGACAAGTATGGGCAACGAATATGACCACCACTGTATCGGGCTGGGAGGCTGTCCTAGATCCATCCCCAAGAACGTGCTCTGAAGCGGCACGAGCCCCGTGAGGCCTGGCAGCCACTGGTCGATGAAGATTTGCCCCGAGAACTGGAAAAGCTGGAGAGGTGTAGAGGGGACGCAGAAGATGATGGCGCGGTAAAGGGCGATCATGATGGGCAACTGAATCAGCAGAGGCAGACATCCACCCGCCGGGTTGATGCCCGCCTTTTTCCACAGCTCCATCTGTTTCTGGGCGAGCTTCTCTTGATCGTCCCCATACTTCTCGCGCAGCTTCTCGATCTCAGGCTGAAGCTCCTGCATCTTCCGTGCTGATCGCTGCTGACTTAACGTCAATGGAAGGATCAACAACCGGGTCAGCACCGTCAGGGCAGCGATCGCCAAGACCGTCTGATGACCCAGGTACTGGTACAGGAGTAACAATATATTGGCTAACGGGTAAATAATGAAATCTAACATATCAACTTCTTATCCTAGCCTTCTTCTGGTCGGGGGAAGGCCCACGCTTCGCGTCCTTCCTCCATCTGCAAGGCCCGTACACGAGGGATTCCGCTGATAAGCGACTGGTAGACCAACGAATCACTCACGACCGGCTCGGAAAGGCCGCGTCCTTCAGCGGGCATCGACCAGCTCACGAAACCATCCGTAGGATCGAGCGCGTAAAGGGCACCGCTCTCAGCGCTAACGAAGAGCCTACTGCCGTCATCACCAAGTGTGAGACCCGCTCGCACCGATACGGGCTTGTTCTGATCCGTGACCAGGAATTTGTGCCAACGCTCGTCGCCGCTCTGAGCGTCAAACGCGTAGACCCTACCCTTCACATCGACGGCATAGACCGTTTCTTCGTGAACCGCTGGGCCACCCCAGAACCAGTCTTCACCTTGGAAGTGCCACCGCTCTTCACCGGTCTCGGCGTCAACGGCGTAGACAGTGTCGTCAAAAGCGCCAATATAGAGCGTGCCGTTGCTAAGAGCTGGCCTGGCGCCGAAGGCGCCATCCGTCTTGAACGTCCACTTAGCCTCCCCGCTGTTAAGATCAAGAGCGTAGAGACTTCGGTCCATCGAACCAACGTAGACAGTGTCTGAGACAATGAGAGGGGTGGACCAGACTCGATGGCCCGTCTCAAAAGTCCACTGGAGCAATCCGCTCTCGCGGTCTAGTGCATAGACGTTACCATCTCCGTTCCCAATAACGAACAAACCGTCGCCCAGGGCTCCCCCTTCGACGTACATCCCGGTGGCGCCGTCAAAACGCCATCGTTCTTCACCGGTCTCCGCATCAAGCGCCCAAACGATACTCTGGCGCTGGCTGAAGAAGCCACCAGTGGTCAGCTGTGAGGCGAAGAAGACCTGCCCCTCGTCACTAACCGCGGGCGTGGCGTAGAAAAGCCCTTGATTGTTCTCTTCTGGATTCCTGGGAAACGTCCAGAGTGTTTCCCCGCTGATTGCATCCATGGCGCGGGCCTGCTGCAGATCCGCCACGTAAAGCATGTCACCGGCAACAGCCAGGCCAGTCCAACTCGACGCTCTGACGCCGCCTGCACAGCCGCTCGTAGTCAAGGAAAGCACTGATAATATCGCGAGCACGACGAGCCAGCGCTTTTTCGAAACTTGATTCAATGATCTATCCTCCAGATTGCGGGTCATCTAATAGGTGACCCAAAGCCAGATTGCGCGTGATGCAAGGTCAGGTAATGCGGGACGATTTGCCAAACTCGTGCGAACTGGAGATCTCAGTCGACGGGTTCTGTGATGTGTCGAGCTCGGGCACAGGATCATACCCGCCAGGGTTCAGGGGATGACAGCGAGCTATCCGTTTCACAGCAAGCCAGCCACCACGCCAAGGCCCGTAACGGAGAATGGCCTGGTAACTGTATTTGGAACAAGAAGGGTAGAAGCGACACGTAGGAGGCAGCGCCCGTGAGAGGGTAGATTGGTAGAGGCGAATGAGCCCCAACAAGATAGCCTTCATATTCTTATTGTCTTCTAGGCTTAAAACGCAACACTCGCTAGGCACGGAACGAGGGCGTTGCCTTCTTCCGTCAGTAGTCTCGAGTATTACGCCAGGTTTCTTATTCCAGGCACTGGGATTGACTCCTCCACAATCCCGCCCGGTTGAGCAACGATGTCAATGCCCTTTCGACCTCTGTCTCTTTCACCTCGACGAGCTTCGGGCGGGCGATCAGCATGATATCCCACCCCTTGGCCTCAAATTCCGGGTAGAGATGGCGCGCGGCCTCTCGCAAGAGACGTTTCGCTCGATTGCGTTCCACCGCATTCCCTACCTTGTGGCTCGCCGTGACGCCAACACGGCTAAGCCCCAGATCATTAGGACGGACGATCAACACCAGCAGAGGATGTGCCCAAGACTTCCCTTCGTCATAAACCCGTCTTACATCACTGCTATGTCGGAGTCGGATTCTCCGCTCCATCACTCGGCGTTTCCAGGGTTCCCCGGGCCGATTAGCCGTTCACCGAGATCACCCGCGCGCTGGCTAACTCCCCTTCCAATTCCTCTTCTTCGATTCAGGTTTACCGACACTTAGTTGCTTGCGCCCTTTCTTTCGACGCCGCTTGAGGATCTTCCGACCACTCTTACTCGAGCGGCGCGCAAGGAAACCATGTGTACGCTTTCGCTTACGCTTCTTCGGTTGATATGTTCGCTTCGGCATGTCCTCCTCCTTCACCAGCTAAGGCAACGACAACGACTATCCGCCTGGGCGATTGACCTATCGCTTAAGAGTGTACCGCCGCAGAAACAATCCCACGCCCGCATCTGGTGGCATGGGAGCAGAACTCGCCCGCGGATAGACGCCAATTACAGAATTCGTTTGGATATTATACCTTGATGAACATAAGCGGTCAAATCTAACTGGGCGACGTTCAATTGACAGGATCTGTCATACGCCTATAATTGTATCGGAATCGGCTATGCGAATTGGCATTGATGCACGTATCGCGCACTATTCCCGCGGGGGAATCCACAGCTATGTTATTCATCTGCTCGAAGCACTGGCTGAGCTAGATGGAGATACAGACTACCGCGTTCTGCATAGCCGCAAGGACCATGAAACGCTGCCATCACACGCCGCTCTTCGTCCCGTTGCCTGCTGGACACCTTCCCATCATCGCCTCGAGCGCTGGACGCTGAGCGTCGAGATAGCTCGATTGGGACTGGATCTGCTCCACAGTCCCGACTTCATTCCCCCGGCTTTCGGCTACCGTCGCTCTGTGATCACAGTTCACGATCTGAATTTTCTCTATTATCCCCGCTTTCTTACCGCTGAGAGCCGTATCTATTACAGTGAGCAGATTGAATGGGCCGTCGAGCAAACAGACCACATCCTGGCCGACTCGCTGGCCACCCAGGCGGATCTCACATCCCTCCTGGACGTCGCGCCTGACAAGATAACCGTCGTCCACCTCGCCGCTGATCGATCCTTCCGCCCTTTGCCAGAGTCAGCTGCACGTCGAGTAGCCGCTAAGCACAATCTAGATCCGGGCTTCCTCCTCTTTGTGGGCACTCTAGAACCGAGAAAGAATGTCCCAGGACTATTGCTCGCCTATCGGATGCTGCTTGACCAGAAGGTCACCAACCAACCTCTAGTCCTTGTCGGTGGCAAAGGTTGGTTATATGAAGAGATCTTCGACCGCACTGAGGCGTTGGATCTAAGCGACCATGTCCACTTCTTGCATAGCGTACCCGATGCCGATCTTCCAGGCCTTTACAACGCAGCCAGCGTACTGGCGATGCCCTCCTTCTACGAGGGCTTCGGCCTGCCAGCCTTGGAGGCGATGTCCTGCGGTACGCCGGTCGTGGCCGCCGACCGCGCTTCCCTGCCAGAGGTCGTGGGAGAAGCCGGGTTGCTGGTGGATCCTGAGAATCCCGAGAACCTGGCTGAAGCGCTGAAGTGTGCCTTGACAGAGGATTCCGAAATAGAGCGTATGCGGAAGGCGGGTTTGGAACAAGCGGAGTCCTTCAGCTGGGAGCGCGTGGCTCAGGAGACCCGCGCAGTATACGAGGACGTGTTGAGCTGATGCGAATCCTGTCCCTGACCCCTCAGCTCCCCTATCCCCCACAGAAAGGAACCGCCCTCCGGAACTGGGGATTGATCCAAGGGCTGGCCGAGCGCCACGAGTTAAGCCTGCTGTCGTTCCACGCACCAGGAGAGGATATGGCCCTCGCACCAACCCTAGCTAGCGTTTGTGAGCGCGTCGTAACGGTGCCTCAACCGGAGCGCTCACTGCATGAGCGTATGTGGGATATGATCTCCACCCGACAGCCAGATATGGCGCTGCGATTGACTTCGAACGCCTTCCATCAGCAGTTGAGAGATTGGTTGGCAAAAAGCACCTTCGACGTAGTGCAAATCGAAGGGATTGAGCTGGCGCCCTACCTGAGCACCATCAGGTCCGCTCCTCAAGACGCCCTGGTTGTTTTCGACGACCACAATTGTGAATACCTGCTTCAACAGCGCACCTTCCTCACAGATCTATACTCGCCGACCCGCTGGCCGGGAGCAGCATACTCCTTCGTGCAATGGCAACGATTGCATCGTTATGAGGCAGAAATCTGCCGACGCGCCGACCAGGTGTTGGCTGTCTCTAAGGCCGACGCAGAAGCACTGAGAAAACTAGACACCGACATCAACGTCACTGTGATTCCCAACGGGATCGACACGCAGGCTTATCAACCTTCGACAACTAGACCCGACACTCCAGGTAACACGCTGGTCTTCACGGGGACAATGGACTTCCGGCCCAACGTTGATGCCGTGTTGTGGTTTGCGAGGGAGGTGTTGCCTCTGATACGGGCTGACGTGTCTGATGCTCGCTTTATCGTCGTCGGGCAACGGCCACATCGACGCCTCGATCCCCTGAGACGGAATCCGGCCATAACGCTGACCGGCTGGGTAGAAGATGTAAGACCCTATTTCGAAGATACAACCGTCTACGTGGCTCCGCTGCGTATGGGAGGCGGGACGCGACTCAAGCTGCTGGAGGCCATGGCCATGGGCAAGCCGGTCGTCGCCACGTCACTGGGTGCAGAGGGCTACCCAGTGCAGGACGGGCGTGAACTGATCCTGGCAGACACGCCAAGAACCTTTGCCGAGAGGGTGATCTCCTTGCTGCGCTCCGAGGAACGCCGTGCCGAATTGGGGCAAACGGCCCGTGCCTTTGTCGAGGAGCGATACGACTGGCGCGTGATCGTGCCGCGCCTGGAGAGCGTCTACACCCGTTAGCCGACCATACCATGCATAAGACCGCCGACAACCTCGGCGGTCTTCGAATTCCTCCGACTCGACCGATCAGGCAAGCACCAGCGCCCTGGAATCCTTCGACATCTCCTTCTCTTCAGCTTCGCGGACCACGAATTCCTCACCCTCAACGTCAATCAGCACGGTACTGCACTCCGCGAACGTGTTCGCCAGGATCGCGTCGGATAAGGGATCCTCGACCTGGTTCTGGATCACCCTCCTTAGTGGTCGCGCCCCATAATCCTCGCTATATCCTTCCTTAACCAGCAGAACCTTAGCTTCCTGGGTCACGTGCATCTGCAGGTCACAATCGACCAACCGCTCACGAACCTTATCCAGCTCTAGATCGACGATCTTGGCGATATCATCCTTCGTGAGCGCGTGGAAGACGACGACTTTGTCAACACGGTTAAGGAACTCGGGCCGGAACGTGCGCTTTAGCCGGTTGAGCAACTTCGCACGCATCTCATCATAGTCGGTGTAGTCACCAGAGCCATCCGCGGGCGCGGCAAAGCCCAAGCTCGTCTGACGTTTGATCATCTCCGCCCCAACATTCGACGTCATCACGATGATTGTGTTACTGAAGTCGACCTTTCGTCCTCGGGCGTCCGAGAGCTGTCCCTCCTCCATAATCTGAAGCAGCATATTAAAGGCCTCAGGATGTGCTTTCTCAACCTCGTCGAGGACGACGATAGAGTAGGGTTGGCGACGGATAGTCTCGGTGAGCTGCCCCGCGTCGTCATAGCCCACGTACCCGGGCGGAGCACCCACCAGGCGAGCGACGTTGTGGCGCTCCATAAACTCAGACATATCTAGCTGGAGCAGAGCATCCTCGCTGCCAAACATGAACTCAGCCAATGCCTTGGTCAACTCCGTCTTACCCACTCCCGTAGGCCCCAGGAACATAAAAGACCCAATGGGGCGCCGCGGATCCTTCAACCCCGCACGTGCACGTCGAACCGCCTTGGCGATCGCCGTGACTGCCTCGTCCTGCCCAACGATACGCTCGTGGATAGCGTCCTCCATCTCCAGTAGACGCTCTTGTTCCTCACTGTGCAGTTGGGTCAAGGGGATGCCGGTCCACATGGCGACAATCTCTGCAATGTCTTCGGGCCTAACGGCGACTCCGTCCTCGAGAAAACTAGCCCTGCGATCAGCGCGGATGACCTCTAGCTCCTCTTGTAGGTCAAGCTCTCGATCCCGCAGAGCAGACGCTTCCTCATACCGTTGCTCATTGACCGCCTGCTCTTTGGCCTCCTTAACCTCTTTCAAATCACCGAATATCTCCCGCAGGTTCTGGGCATGAGGCGTCTTGTACATACGAACTCGAGAAGCCCCTTCATCGATCAGGTCGATTGCCTTGTCTGGCAGATATCGATCGGTGATGTAGCGGGTGGAGAGCCGGGCGGCAGCTTCCAGCGCCTCATCCGTGATGTGCAGCTGGTGATGCTGCTCATAGGGCTCCCGGATCCCCTGAAGGATCCTAATCGTCTCCTCCACCGTTGGCTCGTCGACCATAATCGGCTGGAAACGTCGCTCCAATGCCGCATCCGATTCAATGTGCTTACGGTACTCGCCTAGCGTCGTGGCGCCTATGCACTGTAACTGTCCCCGGGCCAGGGCAGGCTTAAGGATGTTGGCCGCGTCCATAGAAGAGCCAGCCGAGCCAGCTCCAACCAGCATATGCACCTCGTCAATGAACAGGATACAATCGCTTTCCTTAAGTTCATCCAAAACTTTCTTGAGGCGTTCCTCAAATTGTCCACGGTACATCGTCCCAGCGACCAGGGACCCGATATCAAACTGAAGAAGGCGTCTGTCCAACAAGGGCTCCGGGACCTCCCCGGTGACGATGCGTTGTGCCAATCCCTCGACGATAGCAGTCTTGCCCACGCCGGGCTCCCCAATCAGAGCCGGGTTGTTCTTCGTCCTACGAGCCAGGATCTGGACCACCCGCTCAATCTCCTGCTGTCGCCCGATCACCGGGTCAAGCTTGTGCTCCTCAGCCAAAGCAGTGAGATCGACAGCCAACTTATCGGTCGTCGGCGTGTCTGAGGACTGACGTTCCTTCTTCCGCCCCACGAAGACAGGTTCTTGCTGCAAGACCTGTTCGGTGTAGCGGCGGACCTGATTATCCGTCACTCCCATGTGCTTGAGGATATCAACCGCAGTCCCATCACCCTGGCGGACGAGCCCCAGCAATATGTGATGCGTGTCGATTCGAGCCGCTCCCTGATGCTGCGCTTCCTCTTTTGCCAGTTCGAGCACATGTTGTGTACGCGGCGTAAGATCAAGGTCCTGCTTGAGCAAAGACGTACGTTGTCGCATTGCGCTGAGTCGCTCAACCCAATGCTCCACATCACCAGATTGTAGGCCTAGCTGGTGCAGCACCTGGCTGGCCGTTCCTGCTTCTTCACGCAAAAGTCCCAACAGGAGATGCTCGGTGCCGATCCGAGCATGTCGCATCCGCTTAGCCTCCTGCTGGGCTAATTTCAATACCCTCCGTGCAGCATTGGTAAAGTATTTCATCAGCTTGTCCATAGCTCTAAACTCCACGCTTCGATTCCGCGGTGGCGATGGGATCTACGATGTTCGTGCATTTCCTCATTAAGAACGAGGAGGTAATCTATTGGAATTATAGAGCGTTTGATGATTGGCCGCAAGTTAGAGAGGATAAGAGTGATATACGAGTCCCTGCGATCGATAGCTGCTTGTCAGGTAGAACTGTGTTGTGTAAAATGGGGCATAAGTGCGTGGATCTTGTTATGCGCCCAAGTCCTCTTTGATAGATTATGGGAGGGAAATCCCGGTGGAAGAACTCAAACAACGTATCCGGATTGAAGGTAGAAACCTGGGAAAAGGAATCCTGAAAGTCGACAGCTTCATCAATCATCAGATCGACCCAGCCTTGATGGTCCAGGTCGGACGTGAGATGGCAGACCGCTTCGCCGACATGGACGTCAATAAGGTACTTACAGCAGAGATCTCCGGGATCGCACCGGCACTCGCCACAGGACAGGCCCTGGGGGTACCCGTCGTCTACGCTCGTAAGACGAGGCCAGTCACAATGACTGGCCCGGTCTTCGTCGAAGTTGCCCCTTCCCACACTAAGGGGCGCGACGTTTTCCTTATGGTCTCCACAGAGTTCCTGGGCCCTGGGGATCGCGTGCTCGTGGTCGACGATTTCTTGGCGACAGGTGCGACTATCTCGGCGCTCGTGCGTCTGGTTAGACACGCCGAAGCAGCGCTGGTCGGTATAGGCACAGTGGTTGAGAAGGCTTTCGAGGGAGGAAGAGAAGATCTGGAAGCCTTCGGCGTTCCTATCGTTTCGCTCGCCGTGGTCACCGACATGAGCGAAGGGGAGATTGCCGTAGCCTAATCAGTGCACACCGATCCCATTTGAGACGGAGGGGATAACGTGAATCGTGATGCCATCGCTGTCCTCGACTTTGGCTCGCAGTACACGCAGTTGATCGCGCGACGGGTGCGCGAGGCCAACGTCTATTGCGAGCTGTTCCCCTGGAACGCCCCGCCTGAGGATGTGATGAACCTGGAGCCCCGGGGGTTCATTCTATCGGGCGGACCCTTCAGCGTCTATGCTCCAGACGCACCGCAGCTGCCGGCCTACGTGTTAGAGCAGGGGGTGCCGGTGCTGGGCATCTGCTATGGCATGCAGTTGCTGGCTCATCATCTTGGTGGGTACGTAGCGGTTGCCGCCAAGCAAGAGTATGGCTCGGCGACGATCGAACTGGTCGATTCGACCCCTCGGCTGTTCTCCAGCTTGCGACCCGCACCGACCCATCTCCAAGTCTGGATGTCGCACGGGGATCGGATCGAGTCGCTGCCCGCTGGCTTCAACGTCCTGGCACGCAGCGCAAACGCACCTGTTGCCGCAATGGGAGATGCGGAGCACGAGCTCTATGGCCTACAATTCCATCCTGAGGTTGTGCACACCGACCGAGGCCGCGATATTCTACGTAGCTTTGCCGTCGACGTCTGCGGCTGTACACCCGACTGGACCCCAACGTCATTCATTGACCAAGCCGTGAAAGCAATCCGGGAGCAGGTGGGGGAAAGCCGCGTCATCTGCGGTCTTAGCGGTGGTGTCGACTCCTCGGTAACTGCCACGCTCGTCAACCGTGCGATTGGGGACCAGCTGACGTGTGTCTTCGTCAATTCTGGGCTGCTTCGCCAGGGCGAGCCTGAACAGGTTGTCCACACATTCCGAGATTGTCTTGGTATGAAGTTGATGCCGGTGGATGCAACAGAGACCTTCCTTGATGCACTGAGCGGCGTGACAGATCCTGAGCGCAAACGTCGTATCATCGGCGAGCGCTTCATCCGCGTTTTTGAAGAGACGGCAGCAAGAGGAGGCAAATCTCGTTTCTTGGCGCAAGGCACGCTATACCCAGATGTGATTGAAAGCCGTGGACCGGAGCGACAGGCGGCAGCGCGCATCAAGACGCACCATAACGTGGGGGGGCTGCCCGAGGATATGGACTTCGAATTGATCGAGCCATTGCGTTACCTGTTCAAAGATGAGGTGCGAGCTGTGGGGAAGGAGCTGGGCTTGCCGGATGACATCGTCTGGCGACAGCCATTCCCGGGACCAGGACTCGCAGTGCGCATCATCGGCGAGGTCACCTGGAAGGGCCTGGAGACGCTGCGTGCCGCGGACGCCATTCTACTAGGAGAGCTGGGCAAGGCGGGCCTGCTGCGAGAGACACTGAGCGAAGCAGTATCCTCTGACCTATCGGGCTATGTGCAGCAGGCTTTCGCCGTCCTTCTGCCGATACGGAGTGTCGGAGTAATGGGCGACGAACGGACGTACCGACACGTCATCGCCCTCCGTGCTGTGACCACGGAGGACTTCATGACGGCTGATTGGGCACGCCTGGAGCACAGCCTGCTGGCGCGCGTCAGCAATCGCATTGTGAACGAAGTAACGGGAATCAATCGCGTGGTTTACGATATAACCTCCAAACCTCCCGCGACCATAGAATGGGAGTGAGCACCAGATGCCAAACATAAGACGTTCTGACCCCGTCGCCGACGCCTCCGGAATTCCAATCAAGCCAGTGATCGCTACGCTCCGCGTCGCTGATGGCACCGCCCTCAACGACGCTACCCCCTTCGCGGAGATCCTGTCGCCACTTGCCAAAGCGAAAAGGAGCCGCGTAGGTGATGAGCTCTTCTTCCTTTTCAACCCGGCTGGCGAAGGCCCTCCTGATCTATGTCGCGAGCTTCGCGACATCGTAAGGCAGACGTACTGGTCCGCCTCAGGCAGCGTGACGGCGGCGCTAAGACGCTCTGCATCCGTCGCCAATCGATACCTTTTTGAACACAACTTGAACACCAATCGCTCCGGGCGATGCTATGGCGGCCTCGCGTGCGCAGTTCTTCGCAAGAGAGACCTCTTCCTCCTTCAAGCAGGTCCCGCCTGGGCCTGCATCCTCCACGAGGAGCAACTCAGATGTTTTCCCCGCGGAGAGAAGCTGGCTCACATGGGCATCGGCCCGCTTGCCGACGTGCGACTCCATCATGCTTTCGCAGCTCTCGGCGACACACTCTTACTAGCTCCATACAAACTGCTACGAGATGCAGGCGAAGAAGGACTTCACCGTGTACTGTCCCTTGGTGACGTAAGCAGCGTTGCGGCGGGATTGGAGCAGCTAGGCGGCAATGACCTTGCTGCCCTCGTCGCCCGCTGGGGGCCGATCTCAGGGACACAAGGCACGCAAACTCAAACGCTGCCCGAGAAAAGGCGCTCTGAGGGCCCCTCCCTGCCCGCCGAGGAAGCGGCGAACCAGCGCAAAGCACGCGATCGGGCTGAACGAGAACCTCAGATGGTCGTCCACCAGGTTCCTGAGCAGGAGGTGCGCCCTGCGAAACGGCTGCCAACTCAACAGCGAGAACCGCTCTTCAAGGAAACCATACTCGCCTTGGGCAGAAAACTGACGAGTGGCCTGCACAACCTGATCAGCGCTCTCGGCTATGTGTGGCACGGCTTCGCCGCTGCAGGCGCTGGCTTGCTTGCTCTTGGCAAGTGGATAGCTGGGGCGATCGGCACCACGATTCGCAGCACGCTCCCTGGATCGGAGCGGACAGTCCATCGCCATACCCACCGACATCCTCCCCCCGAGGAGAATCGCCCAGTCACAATGGCCATCGCCGTTGCTATTCCAATCGTGATCCTTGCTGTGGTGCTGGTGGGCTACCGACAGTTCGCAGCAGAATCGCGTCTCCAAGAGGTCATCAATCAAGCCAAGGAGCAGATCGCATTAGCGCAGGCTGCTGAAGCTGATTCCGAGGAGGCCCGCACTCATTGGGAGCAAGCTCTGAAGCAGGTTGAAGTTGCTGCCACGCTCCAGCCAGAGACCCCCTCGATCCAGGCACTGCAAAACCAGGCCCAAGAGGCACTCGATCGATTTGACAGAATCGAACGCCTGGTGCTTACTCAGTTGTCCGATTTCGGATCGAGCAACGTAGAGCGCCGCTTGGTCCTCCATCACCGAATGCTTTTCGTGCTGGATCCCAAGGATGGCTGGGCGGCTCAAGTCCCTCTCGATGATCTCGCGCTTGGAGGCACAGAAGTCGAAGTGGAAGCCGACCCGGAACAGAGTCGCCAGCCCGTCCTGATGCATACAGGACAGCAAGTTGACGGAGAGGATATTGGCCCCCTTGTCGATGCTACTTGGGTCGACGTAGGGGAAGGTCGGCAGTCAAGTGCGCTCCTAGTTCTGACAAAGAATGGTCAACTGGTCAGCCATGACCCTTCGTGGCGAAGCGAGAGCGGGGCGCCCCAACTCTCGCTTCTAGAACTGAATTCACCACCGCTGGGGAACCCATTAGCCGTCGGGACATATCGGGGCCGATTCTATGTCCTAGATGTTGAAGCTGAAGGAACGGGCCAGATTTGGCGATACAAGCCTCAGGGAAATGCCTATCCCAACTCACCCGAGCGCTACTTCACTGATTCCCCCCCTCAGAGCCTTGGGCAAGCATTCGATATGGCTATCGATGGTAACATCTACATCCTCTACGAAGATGGTGAAGTGGAGAAGTTCCTAGGAGGGGAAATCCAGGCATTTGAGATTCGAGGTATTCCCGGAGGCCTTGGAGAGGTCGCCGGGTTTGCGGTGGATCCGGATGGCGACGGCACCGTCTACGTGGCCGACCGAGGTCATGATCGTATTGTCGTGCTGAGCCCCGACGGGCATTTCCAGTCACAGTTTCGCGCAGACCCACCTTTGACCTCCTTGGAGGCACTGGCTGTCAGTCAGGCGGACGGACGCCTCTACGTGCTTGCCGCAGGCCTGGCCTATGCGGCGGTCCTGCCGTAAGCGGCAATTGCCTCTCGTATCTGACTATGCTATAATGCTCTCGATAGGTCGACTGACCTTCTAAAACGCACGACGTGATGCGGTGTGGCTTCGACGTTTTCACGCCCCATCCAGAGCTAGAAGGTCAGTTTCTGTTGTCGGCAACTCAGGGATCTGTGGAGGTAACCCATTTTGCAGAGTGACGGAAAGCAAGTTGGACACTCGGTCAGCAACATCCAGCGGGTGTTCACTGCTAGCTTGGTGGTACTCTTTTTCGTCATCTCCATCGTGGCGGGGATGTTCGTCTTCGATCAAGTGCGGCGGTATATTGCAGCTTCTGACTCGCCTCCTCCTTTCGCCTCTGGATCAGTCACTACCGATCCAGACATGCCGACGCCCGATCTGACAAGCCCAAGCCTGGTATGGGAGGGGAAGGAACGCGTCAACATCCTCGTCATGGGGATTGACCAGCGCGCGGGCGAAGAAGGGGCGTTTCGAACCGATACGATGTTGGTTCTGACACTCGATCCAGTTACCAAGACCGGGGGAGTACTCTCCATTCCTCGCGATCTTTGGGTGCCAATCCCGGGATACGGTGTCGAACGCATCAACGCCGCTCACGTCTTCGGCCAACGGGACGACTATCCCGGCGGTGGCCCCGCGCTTGCTGCTAAGACCGTAGAGAGTAATCTGGGCGTTCCCATTCATTACCACGCGCGCGTTGATTTCAAGGCTTTCGTAGAGCTTGTGGATCAGATCGGCGGGATCGACATCGACGTAGAGGAGGAAATCGACGACCCGACGTATCCCTCTCACGATCCTGCCGATCCATATGGCTACGATCCTTTATATATTGAACCAGGTCAACACCATTTTGATGGCGAAATGGCGCTCAAGTACGCCCGAACCCGTTGCACGGCCAGATCTGACTTCGACCGAGCAGATCGTCAGCAGAAGGTGCTCAAGGCGATCTTCAAGAAAGTGACGCGACTGGATATGCTACCCACGTTGATAGCTCAGGCGCCTCAGATGTGGCGCACGCTTCAGGACTCCGTGGAGACCAACCTGACGCTCGACAAGATCATCGCCCTGGCGCGCCTGGCGAGTCAGGTAGATCCGGACGATATCCACTTCGGTGCAATCGACGAGGAGTACACAATACCTTACATAACAGAGGATGGCGCAGAGGTATTGATCCTCCTGCGGGAGGAGACGCGAGAGCTGCGAGACGAGCTTTTCACCACAGAAGCAGTCTCTGACGAGGAAGAGGCCGATGGACGCTCCCAGCTAGAGGAAGAAGCCGCCGCCATTGAGGTCCTGAATGGCACACTCACGACAGGATTAGCTGCCGACGTAACAGAGCTTCTTCGCCAACAGAATCTAAACGTGACCCGCACGGGGAATGCCAACCGACAAGACGTCGAGGAATCCCTGGTTGTGGCCCACACAGACAAGCCTTACACAGCTCAATATGTCGCCGATATCCTGAGTCTCCCTCAGTCGGCGGTGGTGCAGGGTTCCGACCCAGCGGCCGAATTTGACATTTCGGTGATTCTCGGCGCCGACTACAGCCCTCCACAATAGGACAGAAGGCTGAAGAACTGCATCAGGAAGACTCGCGCCTCCCAGCTCCCCCACGCTAACACGCCTCTCAGGGCCACGCAGCCTGGGCGGGTCAATAAGGTATGGCGACACGGGCTCTCTGATGCCTTATCAAGGCGCACGGATTGGATTCTTCTGCTAAGGGCGAGCAAGGAGATCACGTGACAGATTCGCACGGCAGAGACGTTGCAGGGCAAGATCATCAATTGAGAAGCATCATCAAGACGATAAGCTGGCGAGCCTCCCCATCAAGCGACCACTTCAACCCGAGGACAGAAGAATCATTGAGCATAGGCTGGAGGAGCTAGGGTATCTCTAGACAGGGAGACGATGACAATCGCACGGAGGTACGACCTCAGGAGGGTAGCGTCATGGAGAAACTTCTCATCGAAGGTGGACACCCCATTTCTGGGACGCTCGTTCCAAGTGGAAACAAGAATGCAGCACTGCCATTGCTGGCTGCCTGCTTACTGACAGAGGAGCCCGTCACTTTGCGGAATATGCCCAACATCGGGGACATCCACACAATGGGTGAGATCCTCGCTGACATCGGGGTTGATGTGGAGAAACTCGACGCCCAAACGTGGCAGATCCACGCCCACAACGTTCGAACGAATGAGTTAAGCCCAGAGCTGTTCAGCCGGATTCGAGGTTCGATCACCCTGGCCGGCCCGATGCTCGCTCGAACGGGCTCTGTTCACATGCCCCGACCAGGTGGCGACGTCATCGGGCGTCGGCGGGTGGACACCCACTTCCTGGCCTTGAGTGCATTAGGAGCCGAGGTGGACAGCAATCTATCCTTCTGTCTGAAGTCCGACCAACTTCAGGGCGCTGACATTCTGCTCGACGAAGCCAGCGTCACGGGCACGGAGAACACCATCATGGCCGCGGTGCTTGCGAAGGGCACTACGGTGATCCGTAATGCAGCCTGCGAACCTCACGTGCAAGACCTGTGCCATATGCTTTGTCAGTTTGGAGCAGAGATCGAGGGCATCGGATCCAATACACTGACCATTCAGGGCGTCGATCGGCTGAGCGGAGGGGAGTTCTCCGTCGGTCCAGACTATATGGAGATCGGGAGCTATATCGCCTTGGCCGCGGTGACCGGAGGCGAGCTGCTGATCAAGCAGGCCGCCCCGCAGCACCTCCGCATGATTAGGCTGGTCTTCGATCGACTGGGGATCACATTCGAGTCTCATGGCGACGATGTCTTCGTACCCGCAGACCAACCTTTAACCATCATGACGGACGTTGGTGGCGCGATCCCGACCGTCAAGGACGCCCCTTGGCCAGCCTTCCCGGCCGACTTGATGAGCATCGCCATTGTGGTGGCATCTCAAGCCGAGGGAACGGTATTGGTTCACGAGAAGATGTTTGAGAGCCGCCTCTACTTCGTTGACCAACTGATCGCAATGGGAGCGCGGATCATTCTCTGCGATCCTCATCGATGCGTCGTGCAGGGCCCATCCCCCCTACACGGCGAGGAGGTAAGCAGCCCCGACATCCGCGCCGGCATGGCGCTCCTCATCGCAGCCCTATGCGCTGAAGGGCAAAGCCTCATCCGGAACATCCGCCAGATAGACCGTGGGTACGAATGTATCGATGAAAAGCTGGCTTCGCTGGGGGCCAAGGTGAAGCGTATCTGTGCATAACCCGCTCACGGGTGGTAACACGGGCTTTAGACGACGCCCTCGGTTGAGCTTCATACCTACTCTTGCCGTCTATGACCGGAAGCGGCTAAGACTCCCCTTCCTGATCAGCATAAGCATTCCATCAGGTAAGCGTAAGTTACACGTCAAGCAGCACAGTGCAGGCTGTGCTAGAATTTATGTCAAGTCAGGGGCGGTTTCTCTTCTTCTCCTCCTTTTGGCGAGAGCCGGGGTTAGTTACCCCGGCTCTCTTGTGTTTGTATCAAGGGCCAGCATGCCATTGGCTGGCCCTTTTCAGCTTCTTGGGAGCTGAATGAGCAAGAACGGATACCAAATAGCGAGGGCCGCCACTCTGGTTATGGCGCTCTTTGTCTTGAGCCGTCTGCTAGGACTGGGACGGCAGATGATTGTCGGCGCGCTGTTTGGTACCAGCAGGGACCTGGATGCCTATCTAACTGCAAGCCGAATCACCGAGACCGTCTTCCTCGTCGTCGCCGGTGGCGCTCTGGGATCGGCCTTTATCCCCACTTTCGCCGATCATCTGACACAGGGTGATCACACCGGCGCTTGGGAGCTAGCCTCAGCCGTGATCAACCTGACGCTGATCGTTATGACAGTCGCGGTTGGCGTGATCGCACTCTTCGCCCCCACCCTGGTGCGTGAGGTCATCGCGCCCGGCTTCGATCCATCACTGCAAAGACTGACGGTGCGTTTGCTGCGCGTGATGTTGGTCACGCCCATTGTCTTCGGTATAAGCGGCATCGTAATGGCGGCATTGAACGCCTACCAGCATTTCCTCTTGCCCGCCCTTGCGCCGTCGATCTACAATCTCTCCATCATCGGTGGGGCAGTGATACTGGGGCCAAGATTAGGCGTGGTTGGAATGGCCGTGGGTGTCGTCTTGGGGTCGGCTCTCCACCTGCTGGTACAAATACCACAGTTGATTCGCTACGGCGTTCGCTACGTTCCAACCCTGGGGCTGGGAAACCCGAGCGTGCGGGAAGTGGGACGGCTGATGGCTCCACGCGTGCTGGGCACCGCAGTTGCCCAGCTCAACTTGGTAGTCAACAATAGGTTTGCCACCAGAATGGGAGAGGGAGCGGTGTCGGCCATCAACTTCGCCTGGATGTTGATGCTGCTCCCGCAGGGGGTCTTCGCTCAAGCCGTAGGTACAGCAACATTCCCAACCTTTGCACAGCAAGCAGCTCGAGGGGAACGTGAGAAGATGCAGCAGGCACTGTCATCCACCCTGAGAGGGATCTTCTTTCTCAGTATTCCCGCCACCGTCGGTCTGATAGCGATAGGCAGACCTATGGTGAGTCTGCTCTTCGAGCGCGGAGCGTTTGAGTCGACATCGACTGATGCAGTCACCTTGGCACTAGCTTTCTTCGCACTAGGTCTCGTGGGACACGCCGGGCTGGAAATCATTGCTCGCGCTTTCTACGCCCTCCACGATACGTTCACGCCGGTTTGGGTAGGGGGATTGGCCATGGGGCTGAATGTGGTGCTCAGCTTGACGCTGCCCACTGTCTTCGCGTCAGCACATCTGCAGCCCTTCGGGGGTCTCGCGTTGGCCAACTCAGTCGCGACACTTCTGGAGTTCATGGTATTGCTGGCTCTCATCCAGCGACGACTAGACGGCATACAAGGGCGACGGATGATGAGAGCGATCATCAAGAGCGGTCTAGCGGCGCTGGTAATGGGGATCGTGCTCCTGGGATGGCAAGCTGTATTACCAGACGCAGGAGCCCTAGTCCACGGGGCCGGGGGCATCGCGGTAGGACTCGGCACCTACTTCGTCGCGGCTTGGCTGCTGCGGTCCGAAGAGCTGCAAATTGTGGCTCGCCTCACGCGTCGACGCTAGAGCACCCAGCCCAAAGCTGCTACCCTTCAATCTCGAACGACTTTTCGCCCTCTGGCATGATCTGTTCGACCCTGAGCTCCGCCTCATCAAGCTTTCGGCTGCAGGTCGCGGCCAACGCCCGTCCTCGCTCGAAAAGCGCCAAGCTATCCTCCAGCGTAAGCTGATCACCCTCTAGCCTTTTTACAATCTGCTCTAACTCAGCGAAGGCTTCCTCAAAGCTCATCTCTCTGATATCATCTGTCATACGCTTCCCCCTTATGGAAGGCGAGGTTTGGCCAGAATCTCCATGACACGAAGATCGAAGAACTGCTGTGCATTGACTGGCGTCAGAACAATGGCGGTATCGGCACCCCGACCGGTGCCCGCGACAGCGATGCATGGATCGCCAGCCGACACCATACCCGCATCAGCTGCCATCAAGGCGATTTCGACACAAACCTTCATTCCCTCACCAAAGGTACGCAGTGTGTAGGCGATAATCTCGTCGGTGAGATAAGTACCCAGTTGCTTACGCACGGCGCGGTTGACGCCGCCGAAGGCATGCTGACAGGTGAGGATAGTGACACCAGCGGCTTCGATAGCCGCTCGATTCCCCTCCGTCAGCTGTTGCGTATTCGGCTCCACGAAACCGGTGGAGTGGGAGACGACAACAAGATTGTGTCCCTGGAAGAGCTCAGCAGCTTTGGCACCGGTCCACCCTCGGGTACTGGCCACCAGGATCGTATCGATGTCAAGCTCGTTGGCTCGCCTCTCTGCAATTTGCAGAGTCCGTGCCGTGTTCTCTGGACCGGGCTTCTCAAAATAGACGGTCTCAACGACAACCTCAGACACAACCTCCTCCTTGTAGCTCCCCACACTTCACACGGTATGATCGGCTCATCCTTGCCACCCCCAGGTCCTCCACCCACCAAGCGTCTCCCTCCACCGCGTCAACAACCCGCGCTCGGAAGACCTGAAGAGGCACCGGGGTCCAGTCTGTTCCCCAGTGGTGCCCACAAGGGAGATACGCCGGACAGCTCTCGTTGTCACACAGCCTCCGCCTCGAACTCACCATCGGCGACGCGGACGTCGAGCCTATCACCTGAGGCGATCTGCCCTACAGTGCTCACCACGGCGTGAGTCTCATGCTGCCGCACGATGGCATATCCTCTCTTCAGCGTACTTTCTGGGCTGACACCAGCCAGACGTCCGAACAGCCCTTCCAGTCGCTCACGGCACAGGCTAAGCTCGTGGTCTACGGCCTTCTCAGCGCGCCCCATCAAATCGTCGATCCGCTGACGCGCCTGCATCAGCTTAGTCACCGGGGAAAGATGCCTTAACGTTCGAACACGGTCGACCAGTCGCCATCGCCGCTCCCCGACGGTGTTGCGCAATGCGCCAGTCAAGGCGGCAGCCGAATCATCTAGCCGGGCGGCGATCTCCGCCCGGTCAGGCACTGCCAGTTCGGCTGCTGCCGACGGTGTTGGCGCACGCCGGTCGGCAGCGAAGTCGGCCAACGAGAAGTCAGTCTCATGACCAACACCACATATGACAGGAACACGCGAGCCGGCAACGGCTCGCGCCACACGCTCGTCGTTGAAGGCCCAAAGCTCCTCCAGGCTGCCGCCACCTCGCGAGACGATGATGACGTCCACGTCATCCCGCTCATTGAGTAGATTGATGGCATCTACGATCTGTGGTGGTGCTGCATCCCCCTGCACCAGGGTCGGTGAGAGCAGGACCCTCGTCAATGGGAAACGGCGACTTAAGACATTAACGATGTCGCGCAGCGCAGCGGCCTTGCTAGAGGTGACAACGCCAACACAATGAGGGAAACGAGGGAGCGGACGCTTCCGCTCCGGTGCAAACAGCCCCTCTTCCTCCAATCGGGCCTTCAGGCGCTCAAACTGTCGATAGAGATCCCCCACGCCGGCCGGGCGAATCTGATCGACATATAGCTGGTAAATCCCTCGGGCCTCGTATAGACCAACGTGGCCGTGGCTCAGCACCTGATCTCCATCCGCCGGCATATAGCTCTGTCGACTGGCATCATTGCGCCATATGACGCACCGGATTTGTGCTCCAGCGTCCTTAAGTGTGAAGTAACAGTGACCAGAAGAGGCCCTGATGAAGTTGGAGACCTCTCCCTCCAGCCAAAGATCGCTCAGGGCAGAATCACCGGCAATGAGTCGATGAATGTGAGCCGTGAGCTGGCTCACCGTGTACGGTTCGGAATAGGTAGAGGCAAAAAGACTAAGCTGCTCAAACATCGGCGGTAGAGATTATGTGTGTGGCAACCTTGGCGCTGAAATCAAGCTCACCCTGCCAGTACACGCCAGGCGAATATGAGGATCATGATGACACCTATAGAGAGCTGCACGCCAACAGAAAGGAAGTAGCCGACAAGCCAGCCGCCGACCACCTTGAGCGTCTTGTGCCAATCTCTGCGTTGATACCACTCCACCAGAACGAGACCGGCAAGGGCACCCAGGAAAGCCCCAGGGACGGCACCAACGCCGAGGAAGATGAAACCCACCATGGCCCCAAGCAAACCCAACACAATTCCAGCCAGCAACGACCAGTTGGAGGCGCCACTGACCTTGGCGCCAGCCTGGCTCATCCAAAATTCGGCGCCGAAGCCAAGCGCGCCCAAAGCGGTCAGAACGATAAAGGTGACGGGATCAATGGCGGTGAAGCCCTCGGCGACAGCGTAGATGAGGATCACAAACCAGATGAAAACGACGTCAGGGAAGATCGGCAGAAGGACACCAAAAAGCCCAATGACCATCGCTATCAGCGCAACCCAGAAAGCCCAAACCGGCAGGCTCATCCCGCCCTCCAAGAAAGCCGAATCAGCCCGCCTGGGCCGATCGTTCAAGAAATATGGGCCGTGCAGGACTCGAACCCGCGACCCTGGGCTTAAAAGGCCCCTGCTCTACCAGCTGAGCTAACGGCCCACGTTAGAAAGTATAACACGTGCAATATGCGTTGTCAACTTCCGTGAGCACGGGAGACCCCATAGAGACTTGACAACAAGTCACTACTGCGCTAAAATTCGTAACAAGCAATCTAAACCACATCTTCTCACATTCCTTGGCGGCAAGTGGCAATATCAGCGCCATGGCTGACACAGTTCTTTCAAGATCACAGGTAGGCGGAGCGTTTTCTCTTCAACCGAAGGTACAAACTCTTTCTTGAAAGAGGCTATAGCTGGATTCCAATCACGTGGTGCACCGGCAGGTGTATTAGCCTATTCGAATCGTTGTTAAGTATTAACAGGAGAACAGCAATGAAAGAAAGACTGCAGAAGCTCCCGCGATATTGGATCAGCCTGGCCATCCTCATTGTCAGCCTGATGCCCGTCAGCTACGTGCTGGCGCGAACAGATGTCCCGGCGCCCACCTTCGACAGCCCGCCCCCAGCGGGTATCCTTGGCTATCACACTGTGCAGCCAGGAGAGACGCTGTACTGTATTGCCAGGGCCTACGGCGTCGATCCGATGGCCATAGCCACGACAAACGGCATTGTGAACCCTAACCTGATCTATCCCGGAACTGTTCTGGCAATTCCTAACGTGCCGAAAACCCTGCCAGCGGGCCGAGTATGCCCGCGCCAGTTCGGCGGAACGCCACCGCCCTCCGGCTGTCGCTGGCACCACGTGGTGGTGAGCGGGGAGAATCTCTATCGCATCTCGCTACACTATGGTGTAAGCATGTATACGATAGCAGAAGCGAACAACATCACCAATCTAAACCTGATCTTTGTGGGACAGACGCTCTGCATCCCCTAGATTGACATAACAGGCTTCCCGGGCCTCACACATCTGATGGGGCCCGGGAAACAGCGCATCCTAGCTAGCCACAGAGCCTTGGGCTCTTGTGCTCGGTTACGCCAAGGTGTAACTGGCACGAGATCAGGTAGGTTGTCGGCCGAGTGTCGGGGTGCCGCTCTGCCCGATTCCCGGCGATCTCTCTGCGCAAAGAAACCGCTTCGCACTAGCTCGATCATCAGAGTGAACCAGCGCGGCTACGCCGCCACGCCCATCATCACCTCGATAGTTCTCTCGATATCCTCGTCTCCGATCCCATGATGGGTCACGGCGCGGAAACGCCCACCGCCACGGCTATTCACCAGCACGCCCCGCTCCGCCAGATCTGAATCTATCTGCTTCGGTGACTTTGAAGCACCCTCCATGACTTGAAAGTATAATATATTCGTCGTCACAGGCGCGACCTCTATACCAGGTAATCCCGCCAGCCCCTCCGCTAGACGCTTTGCTCGGGCATGGTCCTCGACCAGCCGATCCGTCATCTGTTCGAGAGCGACAACGCCTGCTGCCGCAATTATACCTGCTTGTCGCATCCCCCCACCCACAACCTTCCGGGCGCGCCGGGCCTTTGCGATGAAGTCAGCGCTTCCGCAGACCATTGAGCCCACCGGTGCACACAACCCTTTCGAAAGGCAGAACATCACCGAATCGATATCCCGTACAATTTCTTTCACGTCAACACCAAGGGCGGTAGCTGCGTTGAAGACACGAGCTCCATCAAGGTGCACGTCCAGCCCACGATTGTGGACGAACTGGGCCACCTCTGTCACGTACCCGACCGGGAGCGGTGATCCGTTGCACATGTTATGTGTGTTCTCCAGGCAGACCAACCGAGTGCGGGGAAAGTGCGGGTTATCAGGGCGGATGGCATCCTCAATGTCGCGAATCTGCAGTCTGCCATCGTCCTGATTGACTACAGGATAAGGCGTGACGCCACCCAAGGCAGCCATACCACCCTGCTCAAAGAGGAACGTATGGCTTCTATCACCCAGGATTATCTCGTCGCCGCGCCCACAATGAGACAGAAGGGCCACCAGATTCCCCATGGTGCCACTGCAGACAAGCAGCGCTGCTTCCTTTCCCAACATCTCCGCCGCCATCGTCTCCAGTCTGTTGACGGTAGGATCCTCTCCATAGACGTCATCACCCACTTCGGCCTGATACATCGCCTCGCGCATCGCTGGCGTCGGCCTTGTCACAGTGTCGCTACGCAGATCGATCGTTTCCATATCCACTACCTCCGAGAGATTATGAACTAGGCTGAATCGTTGCCAGATTATAGCCTCCACCCTCCCCTGGTCAACAAGAACGGCGATCACCAATTAAACTGCCATCGGTCGAGGGGCTCCAGGCCTAAACCAAGCGAGCCAAAGCAAACGGGCTGCTAACCACGGAAGCTTGACCTATTGCCACGGTCGCCTATAATCCACATGTACTCCCTTTCGACCTCAGGATGCCGCGGATGTGGAGCATGACACCAATTAGACTAAGGTAGTGGGAGTGTCATCGAAGGGAGGCGGGAAACAGAATGAGCGCCGCAGAGCCCCAGGAAACCAAGGGCAGAAGAACCAGACACGAGGAGTCCCTGCGTGGAAGTTATCCTGACCCATGAAAACGCCGATTTCGATGCCATCGCCAGCTTGCTGGGAGCCAACAAGCTCTTTCCAGCGGCTGTTCCTGTGTTACCTCGGCGGATCAATCGGAATGGGACCGCTTTCCTACAGCTCTACGGTGCCGAACTACCTTTCGTTCGCCCAGATGACCTGCCACGCAAGGATATCGATCGCGCCATCTTGGTCGACACACAGAGCCTCATAACGCTCAAGGGTATGGCTTCGGACGTGAAGGTCGACATCATCGACCATCATAAGCTCGACCGCGATCTACCGGCAAACTGGACCTTCTCGGGCGAGCCAATAGGCTCCACAACGACCCTGTTGATTGAGGAAATCTCAGCCCGTTTCCTAAAGCTCACCGATCTTGAGGCAACACTGCTGCTCCTCGGGATCTATGAGGATACCGGATCCCTATCATATCAATCGACTACCGTGCGCGATATGCGGGCAGCGGCCTGGCTGATGGAGCAAGGAGCAAGACTAGAGTTAGTGAATGAGTTCCTGCACCACCCGCTTGGACCGGAGCAGCGCAGGCTCTATGAGCGCCTGCTGAAGGAAAGCGAGACCTACGACATCGCTGGACATACGATCATCATTGCTGCCGAGGGAGCACCGGGCTTCACAGAAGGGCTGTCGACGCTAGCCCATAAACTGCGCAATCTCCTCGAACCATCGGCATTGTTCATGCTGATCGCGCTAGATGGACGTATTCAGCTCGTCGCCCGCAGCACCACCGACGACATTGACGTCTCCACTGTGGCGAGACATTTCGGTGGAGGAGGCCACACCCGTGCAGCGGCCGCGCTGATTCACGACCGAGAGCTAGAGAACGTGCACAAGGAACTGCTCGACATGCTGCCCAATACCGTCCAGCCGGCCATCACCGTCGCCGAGGTGATGTCACTGGGCGTGCAGGTCTTGTCACCAACGGACACAGTCGGTGACGCGGCAGAGCAGATGCGCCGCACGGGCCATGAGGGGTATCCGGTGGTAGAGGATAGCCAAGTACTCGGGCTGGTAACCCGTCGATCCGTCGATCGAGCCCAGCAGTTCGAGATGACGGACGTATCTGTGACCCAGGTGATGGAGGCAGGCAACGTCACAGTGAGCCCGGGAGATTCGGTGGAGTACCTGCAGCAACTGATGATTGATAGCGGATGGGGACAGATTCCGGTGGTGGAGGGAGGCGACGTACTGGGAGTCGTGACGCGAACCGACCTAATCAGGCTTTGGGGCATGCCGGAGGAGCCATCGCGCCGACTCAAGATCGCTACACGGCTCGAGCAAGCGCTATCTGACCCGGTATTGAACCTGGTCCGCCACATCTCGCGAACGGCGCACGAAATGGACGTTGTGCCCTACTTCGTCGGAGGGCTGGTGCGGGACCTACTGCTGGGCCAGTCTATCGTCGATGTGGACATGGTGATTGAGGGAAATGCCATTGCCCTGGCCGATCAACTAGCTGACACGCTGGGCGGACGCGTGATCGCTCATAGGCGCTTCGGTACAGCCAAGTGGCTTCTATCAAATGAGGTCTGGACGGAGGTGATCGACCGCCCGTTACAAGAGGTGGAACTGCCTCCCAGCGTCGACTTCGTCACAGCCCGCACCGAGTTCTACACGTATCCAACGGCGCTACCACAGGTGGCGCAGAGCTCGATCAAGCAGGACCTCCACCGCCGGGATTTCACGATCAACACGCTCGCCATCCGGCTCGACCCCGATCATTGGGGAGAACTCCTCGACTTCTATGGCGGCGAAGAAGATCTGGAAGCGGGCGTTATCCGGGTGCTCCATAGCCTCAGCTTCATCGACGATCCCACGCGGATTCTTCGGGCCGCACGACTCGAAAGTCGCCTGGACTTTCATCTAGATCCCCGCAGCGAGGAGATGATTGAAGATGCATTGCCGCTGCTGAACCGGGTCAGTGGTGACCGCATTCGTCACGAGCTAGAATTGATCTTTCAGGAAGATGAACCAGAGCGAGCCCTATGCCGGCTCGATGAGTTGGCAGCGCTGCCCCACATTCACCCTGACCTGCGGTGCGACAACTGGCTGAAGGCGAAGTATCACATCTTGCGAGAGGATTTCGACCCTCACGTCTGGGGACTGGGGCCGCAGGATATGCGCTTCGTCCATATGGCCCTCCTGGCATACCGACTCGACGAGCAAGCAACAGAGGTCCTGAGCACACGTCTCAAAGTGAAAAGAGAGGATGAAGAGGACTTGCTCCTGGTGCAAGACCTGCAGCAGAAGCTACCCGAACTCACGACGCTGAATCGGACAAGCAGCATCTATCATCTGCTTAAGCCCTATCCCGCCCGCGTCCTGGCGGTCGTCTGGATCGCCAGCGAAAGCGACCTGGTTCGAGAGCGATTGTTCCGCTACCAGACGGATTGGCAGTCGGTGGAGACCGAGATCACGGGAGACGACCTGAAAGCCATGGGGTTGGAACCAGGACCGCTCTTCGGTGAGTTATTGAGAGCACTGCGAGACGCTCGGCTGAACGGCAAATTGAGCACGCGAGATGAGGAGACAGCGATGGTGAAGCAACAGCTGGCCTCCCAGGACCGCCTCAAGGGGGAAGAATGAACACTCAGGGGGATAAACGGCATCCCAGACCACAGAAAGGCCCTTGGCTGACAGAGATTGTCGAGGGAGATCCATTTCAGGTCGCCGGACGAGAGGTGGTGCCACTGGTACGTGTGACAGGGCGGGTGCAACGGCGAGCCTCTCTTCACACCGGGGGGATCGGTGGACAGGGCTATGGGCTTGTCCATATGCGACCTGTCGCGATTTTAGACAACGGAGAGGACGGGCACTCCGCCCAAGAGCGTCATCAAATCCACAATGAAACGGCACGTGCTATTGGAGGACTGGTATTGGCAGCCCTGCTCATTCCATGGCTTACGAAACTTCTCATCTACCTTTGGCGTAGATTGGATAGCAGACGCTCATAACCCCCATCTGCTTGACAACCAATCGGTAGTAGTTATAATCAACCCTTGAAAGAGTTTTTCTAAGGAGAGAGCAAATGACTAAGGTCGAACTGAGAAACGGCGAATCGTTCGAATCGTTGCTGAAGCGCTTCAACAAGCAAGTGCACAGCGACCGCGTGTTGTGGGAAGCACGACGTCGCCGCTTCTTTGAGAAGCCCAGTGTGGTACGGAAGCGCAAGCGAGCAGCCAAGCTACGCAAGAGCCGCCAGCAGACGCTGAAGGATCAGCAGGGCGGTTTCTAGCAAACGATGAACGTGAAAGAACAGTTGCGGCACGACCTGAAAGAAGCGCTCCGTGCGGGTGACGAGCAACGCAAGAGCGTCATCCGCATGGCTTTGGCTGAGGTCACCAACGCTGAAATTGAGCAAGGCAGGCAGTCAGGTGAGGCTAAGCTCGATGAAAGAGACGTCATCGCCGTACTGCAGAAGCAAGCTAAGCAGCGACAGGAGACCATCGACGAGCTGCAACACGTGGATCGCCCTGATCTGCTCGCCCAAGAGAGAGAAGAGCTGGCAATCTTGGAGGAGTATCTGCCCGAGCAGCTTTCGCGAGAGGAAATCGTCGATGAAGCTCAGCGGGTCATCGAAGCGATCAATGCAACCAGTATGAGAGATATGGGCCCAGTTATGGGACGGCTGATGTCTAAACTTAAGGGGCAGGCCGACGGTCACATTGTAAACGAGGTGGTCCGCGAGTTGTTGACCAGCCGATAGGCGCTCGGAGAAGGACTGAGGATTTCGGCTGTCGCCACGAGTTCAGTCGAGCCGTCCTTACTCCGGAGAGGCCATCCTCTGGTGGAGCAGAGCTGAGGTCCTTACAGGGGAGTTGATACGAGCATAATGAGAGGGAGCGCCTTGGGTGCTCCCTTTTGTTGCTATCTTATGCGTGCGAACGAAGTCAAAGACAACAACGGCAACGGACAAAGCCGTTTTGCTTCCAGAGCGGGATCACAGCCCTTAGCAGCAGGCCAGGACGAGCGCCGCTGGTGGGCATGGCTGCGCTTGGTCTTGTTGGGCGTAGCATTAGCAGCCGTGACCGGTCTGGTGATCGTTCGGCCGTTGCTGCCTACCGGGCAGGTCATGCTGGAGGTGGGAGATGTTGCCCCCGAGACGATCCGGGCACCCTATACCCTAGCATACGACAGCGTAATTCGCCGAGAGGAGGAGAGGGAAGCAGCCGCTTCCAGAGTTGAGCCCATCTACACCTCTCCGCAAGGGGATTTAGCGCGTCAACAACTTGAGCGAGCTCGCGAGGTGCTCGACTATCTGGGATCGGTTCGAGCTGACCCACTCGCGTCGACGGCTCAAAAACGAGCCTGGGTGCTGGCAGTCCCCGAGTTGTCCACTCTCACGCCTGACGTGATCGACAGTATGCTCACCCTGTCCAACCAGAGCTGGGACCGCGTCCAATTGGAGACCTTGGCCGTCATTGGGGATGTGATGCGGCAGGAGATCCGCGAGAAGAAGATCGGTGAAACACGCAGTAGAGTACCAAGGATGATCAGCCTCGACCTCTCTGACGAAGAAGCCGCTGTCGCCACAGCGCTCACCCAGTCCTTCGTAGTCGCCAACTCTTTTCTAGACCCCGCGGCCACGGCCGAGGCTCAAGATAAGGCCCGTGAGGATGTTGGCCCCGTCGCTCGTCGCTTCGAAGAGGGCCAAGTCATCGTACGTGAAGGCGATCGCGTCACGGTGCTCGACATCGAGGTGTTAGATCAGTTCGGGCTGCGGCAACCTCGAACGAATTGGACCGATCTGGTTAGCGCCGGGGTGCTGGCGATCCTGGCAGTCACGGTGCTTTATCTCTACTTGGCTCGTTTCGAGCCCAATGTAATTTGGAGGGGACAAAAGCCCTTTCTCCTGGTCCTACTGACCACTGTTTTTGTTCTCGGGTCAGGCCTTATGGTGCCAGCTGGAGGGGTATTGCCCTATCTCGCCCCAGCTCCAGCACTGGCTATGTTGCTCACCGCGACATTGGGCAGGCACGCAGGAGTAGCATCCGCTGTCTTTTTGGGTGCTACGACGGGTGTTATCGCCGATGGCTCACTTGATATGGCGTTCTACGCTGCAATGGGAGGTTTGACTGCTGCACTGGCACTCGACCAGGTCGAGCGGATCGGCGAGATGTTCCGGGCCGGTGCTTTTGTGGCTCTCACGCATGTAGGCGTACTGGCTGTTTTCCATCTGGCCGAGGACGGAACGTTGCCGAGCGAACTGGTAGTCTCGATGCTGGCCGGTGTAGTCAACGGAGGCCTCTCGTCAAGCCTGGCACTGGGCGTTCTATTTCTGGTTGGCCCTTTGTTCGATATCGCTACAACCATGCGCCTCATCGAACTTAGCCGGCCGGAGCATCCTGTCCTGCAACGAATGCTGCGTGAGGCCCCAGCCACATACCATCACAGCCTAATGGTTGCTAATCTGGCCGAGCAAGCTGCCGAGAGTATTGATGTCAATGCACTGCTCACGCGCGTGGGTGCCTACTACCACGACATAGGTAAGATCGCCCGCCCCTACTTCTTCTCCGAGAACCAGGCTGGAGGGCTGAATCCGCACGACCGATTGGATCCTGAGACGAGCGCCGAAGTCATCATCGGGCATGTCACTGACGGGCTCAAACTGGCGCGACGCTATCGCCTCCCCAGCCAGGTGCGGGCGTTCATCCCAGAGCATCATGGTGGAAGTCGAGTGAGCTTCCTCTACCACAAAGCGGTGCAACTAGCTGGGAGTGAGGAACTGGTGAATGAAGAGGATTTCCGCTATCCTGGTCGCAAGCCTCAGAGCAAAGAGACTGCTCTGGTGATGCTGGCCGATGGTTGCGAAGCTGCCGTGCGGTCTGCTCGACCGGAGAGCGGCGAGGCGGTGGCTAAGATCGTTAATCACATCATCGATCAACGCATTGATGATGGCCAGTTGAATGACTCTGGCTTGACCCTGAAAGACATCGATATCATCAAGCAGGTCTTCGCGTCCGCCTTGAAGGGGACATTCCACCCCAGGATCAAGTATCCTGAACCTAAGGAAAAGGAACCAGTTGCCAAGTCGAAGACAGGTGGATAGCGTATGAGTCTTCACACCATAGATATTCAGATTGAGGACCCTTACCGATCACGGGGCGACGGGCGGAACCGCCTGGGCACCCAAGTCCAGCCCACGACACTGCAGCAGGCTGCCGAAGCGACCCTCCAGCATGAGCATGTTGAGGAACCATGTGAGCTGGTGGTGGTCGTGACGGGAGACGAGACCCTGCACCAACTCAACCGACGCCACCGCAACATAGATGCACCTACAGATGTCCTGGCCTTCCCTCACCAGACGAAGGGTCCCACCCCTTTCGTCTTCTTGGAAACTGCACGCGACACTGGTTTCGACGGCCCCCGGGTCGACGGGCGGAACCGCCTGGGCACCCCACGCTATCTCGGGGACGTCATCATCTCCTTTCCCCGTGCCGAAGCTCAGGCTGTTGACGCGGGGAATGAGCTTCTAGCAGAGCTACAGTTGCTGGTGGTCCACGGAGTGTTGCACCTGCTAGGTCATGATGACGAGACAGAGCCCGAGCGCGCCCGTATGTGGCAGGCCCAGCAGGCCATCCTTGACGAAATCAACGTCGAGGTGCATCTCCCGGACTGAGCATGCGCAGCCGGAATATCGTAGAGGCCTTCCGCTTCGCCTTTTCCGGCCTTTGGTACACACTCTGCACGCAGCGCAACATGCGCGTCCAGCTCACTATTGCCGGCGCTGTGATCGTCTTGGGGTTATGGTTGAAGCTCTCCGCTGACCAATGGGCTACGCTGGCATTGACCAGTGGCCTTGTTCTAGTCAGCGAGATGACCAACACGGTGATAGAGAAGTTGGTAGACCTGGTCTGCCCTGACTACCATCCGTTGGCAAAGACCGTCAAGGATGTGATGGCAGGAGCGGTGGTCTTAGCGGCCATCGTCGCCGTCATTGTGGGCTTGCTGATTCTAGGGCCACCGTTGTGGAACAAGTTGACAGGCTGACGTCGGACCATCCACCATCAGCCACAAAGGGTGGAGCGCCGTCGTCCCGACGGCAGGAACGGAAGCCCTTACACAGTTTTATCTCAAATGCAGTGAACTTCCGGTGTCATTTGATCAATGTCTAGGAGGAGGAACTGATGAGTGAACGCAGGGGGACCCGCAGGAAGATCTACCTCACGCCCGAGGGAGAAGAAGCGTTGCGGGAGGAGCTAGGTGAGTTAGTCAACGTGAAACGGCCTGCGCTGGCTGAAAGATTGCGCAAGGCAATTGCACAGGGCGACCTCTCGGAGAACGCAAACTACAAGGCTGCCAAAGAGGAACAATCCTTTCTGGAGGGACGCATCCAAGAGATCGAGTCGACGCTGCGCAATGCGGAGATCATTCGGGAGGCAGAGAGCTCCGATGAGGTCTCATTGGGATGCCGCGTCACGGTGATTGAGGAGGGCACAGAAAGGCCAGAGGCTTTCCGTATTGTCGGCACAGCCGAGGCAGATCCGATCGACGGCAAGGTCTCTCATGAGTCGCCCATGGGCAAGGCACTGCTGGGACACCAGGTTGGCGATATGGTCACAGTGGAAGCTCCCGGCGGGGTGATCGCCTTCAGAATCACCGACATCAGCAGTGGATAACACACTTGCCAATGAAGAGGCGATTTGCAAGCTTCACGCCGAGATGCGAGCTTGCCACCGCTGTAGGGAAGCAGGCTATTCCATCACTCCGGGGGCGGTCTTCTCTGGATCCGCCTCGGCGCGCCTGATGGTCGTCGGTCAGGCACCCGGTTCAACGGAGTGCGAAACTGGCCGACCGTTCAACGGGCCATCCGGAAAGCGCCTTTTCGACTGGCTGAAACAGGCTGGCTGGGACGAAACCTCCTTCCGCACCACCCACTACATGACGGCCATCACCAAATGCTATCCGGGTAGATCCCCCAACGGGAAAGGTGACCGCGCCCCCACACGTGCCGAACAGAAACTCTGTGCTCCTTTTCTAGAGCGGGAATTAGCCCTTGTTCAACCGGAGATCATCGTGCCAGTGGGTAGCCTGGCTGTACGACGGTTCTTGGGTCGGGTGCGGCTAACCGACGTCGTCGGAAAGGTCGTGCAGAAAGAGAAAGGGCCCATTATCGTGCCTCTAGCTCACCCCAGCGGCGCAAATCTCTGGCTCAACCGGGAAGAGAATCAGCATCAAGTGATGCAAGCTCTGGAGCATTTGAGACAGCTGCGGGAACAGCGAGCGTTGTAGGCGAGTGCAAGGCCAGACCATGCGTAGATCAAGAGTATGGTTAACCTTGGCTTTGGTGTTGATGTTAGTGGCTTGCCTCCCGTCAGAGAGACCCTCACCGCCCCCCACCATGGCCAACGGTTGCACTGACCCATCTGTGGTCATCTTGGACAGAGGCTGGCATTTCCGCACCGATCCAGACGACGTAGGATTGTCCCAACAATGGTACGCATCCCGGATGGACGACGCCAACTGGCAGCACCTCGCCCCCGGTGCTCCCTGGGAGTCTAGCGGTCTAGCATACGACGGCGTCGCATGGTACCGCACCACCATCACAATGCCCACCTGGCCCGCTGTCTATCTTGGATTCGGGAGGGTCGATGACGCCGCCACGCTCTGGCTGGACGGTAACAGGGAGATGAGTTGGGAAGCGGGGGACAGGGATTCCGAGGCTCAGGCGCTCAACATTACAGATCTTGGCAAGCCAGGCGACGAAATCACAGTGACACTGCGCATCAAAGACCAAGGCGGATACGGAGGCATCAAAGGGCCCTTAAGCTTGAGCGACGAGCCTCGTGGGGTGATGGAGGAAGCGGAGTACATCAGGTGGCTGTTCGAATCACATACCGACTGGCCTATGCCCGATTGGATTCATGGCGCACCCCTCGCCTGGACGATGTCCGGCCTACCGGATGCAGAACGGGTCGACGCAGTCACCCAGGTCGACGGGCGGGACCGCCTGGGCACCCAGGCCGACGCGGTCAGCGAGGAAGCTTTGGTTCGATCTGACGGCGCGGTCGCTCCATGGGCTACTGCGCCGACGGCAGAGGCATGGCTGTATGACCCCGCTGCCGACCGACTAGCCACGGGAACGCAAGAGAACACAAGCTTCTCTCTGCACCAAGGCCATCTGCCCATGCCAACATGGGAGTGGGAGGCTCTGGGTACCACGGTGCAGAGCACGCTCTTCAGCGATACAGGAGAGCGAGCCGTGCGCTGGCAGATCTCCATCCGCAACTCTGGGCAGACAAAGCGTGATCT
>CAYQZG010000009.1:0-54247 GCA_964421785.1 uncultured Anaerolineales bacterium | reverse complement strand
TCGCGCCGGTGTCAGCTTCGAAAGTCCCCCACACTTGCTCGTCCCTGGCGACGAAGAGACCCTCGACACGCCCAAAGGAGGCCATTCGCACAACCTCTTCGACCTCTTCCGATGCCCTCTCACTGTCCGTGCCCTTCAGGTGTTGGTAGGCGGCCTCAGCTTGCTCCTGTGCCTTGGAGAAACGGGGGCGCACGATCGACCAGGCACGCCGATGCAGCTCTTCAGCCCCCAGCTGCTCGGGTTGCTCGGCTATGCCCTCCTTGAGTAAATGAGGGTACGCATTTGCATCGCGATAGAGCGGCAGCAGGAAATCATCCGCCGCCAGGACAAGGGGAGCATCGTCACCCGCCAGCAGATTGGTGATTCCCTGATCCAAGCGTTGGAAGTAGCGCAGGATTTTTTCCTTTGGGTCGTCCTGACTGGCGACCCCATGGCCGTGAAAGATGGCCTCCACACCCCCATCGAGCACCGCCCCGGTGCCGGTGTGAATCTGAAGTCGCTTCTCTGGGTCCTCCCATTTCAGAATATCAACGATCGATTCGGGCACTTGCTCTCTGTCGTCTAGGTTGATCTCGCAGATTCGGTAGCGCGTACCCTGGAACAGCCGAGTCTCGTGCTGGCTCAGGGCCAGCACGTAGAAGCGGCCGTTGTTGCTCAAGACGCGCAGCAGTGGCTTGGTATGGAAACGGTCGCTTACGACGACCAAGTCCTCAAACTCCAGCGGCAGCCGATATTTGCGGGCAAAACCATCTGCCACAAACACGGCCAGCCCATCACGCTGCTGCTGCCAGAATATCTCGTCCTCCGCCAGCGCCCGCGCCGAGCGGCGGCCGCCGAGCAACGCCTCGACAGCCGGCCGCCGCACGCCCAATTCGGTCAACTGTTCCTCCGCCCGGTCAAGCAGGTTCTTGAAGCGCACCGAGTTCTGCAGAACCTCATCACCCGCTTTGTAGGTAGGCATGTAGATTGAGACGTGATGCTCGTCGTACGTACGCGTCAAGCCCTCAAGTTCCGATCGGGACAACAGCAACTTCTCTCTCCTCCTTCCTTCCTTGTGTTATCATACGTCGGTATATTGCAGCAACTATCAAGTCGTTATTTGCATGCCATCGAAGGCCTTGACGATCAGGCCCACGACCCAAGGGATCAGGCTTGTGCCGATGATCAAGGCCCAGCCCTCAATACCCGGTTTCTGCACCTGGAGTAGATTGGCGAAGCCCGGCAGGTAGACCGCCAGGAGAAGCAGCAACGTACACAGCGCCAACGCCCCCCAGACCCAGGGGTTCTGGACGATGTCGTTGTCGATCACGCCGGTGTCGTGGTCGCGCATGTTGAACACGTGCCACAACTGCGCGAAGGCCAGCGTGAGAAATGAGATCGTGACCGCGCGAGCCTCGCTCATACCCAGCCAGAGCACCGAGATCGCCAGCGCGCCCAGCACCGCGACGCTGATCACCGAGCTGTAGCCCACGATCCCCATCCAGTGTTGGCGCATCAGCACTTGCTCATCGGGATCGCGTGGAGGACGCCTCATAACGTGAGGGTCCCCTCGACCCACCCCCAAAGCCAACGCAGGGAAGACGTCTGTGACCAGATTGAGAAACAGAATCTGCAGTGGCAGGATTGGCAACGGCGCGTTCACCAGAGAGGCCAATCCAACGATCATGATCTCGGCCACGTTACACGACAGCAGATAAAGCACAAACTTACGGATGTTGTTGAAAATCGTGCGCCCTTGCTGAATGGCAGCGACAATCGTCGAGAAGCGATCGTCCTTCAGCACCATGTCGGCCGCCTCCTTCGCCACCTGCGTGCCCCGCTGCCCCATCGCCACGCCGATGTCCGCCTTCTTAAGCGCGGGCGCGTCGTTCACGCCGTCCCCCGTCATCGCTACAATGGCATCGTTCTCCTGGTGGAGCGCGATCAAGTTCAGTTTCTGCTCCGGACTGACCCGCGCGAGGATCGGCGCTCGCAGAACGCGCTCTCGCTCTTTCTCGTCCATGCTGGTGAGATCGGCAAGGTCGCCGCCATGAATCACTGTAGGCACAGCGACGGCGTCGCTTTCATCCACCAGGCCAACGGCGTGCGCGACGTTGCGGGCTGTGGCCGGTTGGTCGCCCGTGACCATGACGACTTTCACCCCGGCATCCTGCGCCTCTTTGATCGAATCCCGCACGTCACCACGGGGCGGGTCCAACAACGCCTGGAGGCCAAGAAAGGTCAGCTTCTGGTAGGGATCCTCGTCCGACGACTCGCCGAATCTGCTGGCCATCGCGATGACGCGCAGCCCCTGCTCCGCCATCTCCCGGTTCCGCTCGATCCATCTCTCCCGCACCTCATCCGTCAGCTCGCGCTTGCCTTCCTCCGTCAGGACGTGCGTGGAGGCATGGATGACGGCTTCCAGAGCGCCCTTCACCGCCACCAGGTAGCTGTCGTTTCCCCCATCCCGCCGCTCGTGGAAAGTAGCCATCATGTTGATCTCTGGATCGAACGCTACCTCTCGGACCTCTGGCATCTCGTTGGTGGCCTCACCGCGGTCGATGCCGGCTTTGGCCCCGACCACCAACAACGCAACCTCGGTCGGCTCACCAACGGCCGAGACCTCGTCATCGTGGCGCCCAGCGCCCTCATCCCTCTGCAGTGCCGCGTTGTTGCACAACACGCCGACTTCCAGTGAGCGGTGCAGAAGCTCGTGCTGCTCCGGATCTACCGTGTGATCATCGCGACTGAATGCGCCCTCTAGCTCAAGCCCTTCGCCGCTGACGTCAATCTGAGCCGTGGTATCCTCAGCAGAGGGCAGCAAGACTGATCTGACCGTCATGCGGTTCTCGGTCAGCGTCCCTGTCTTATCGGTGAGGATCACGTTCGTCGAGCCCAGCGTCTCCACTGCAGATAGCCGATTGACCACCGCATTCCGACGCGCCATACGCCACATACCTCGCGCCAGTGCCACAGTGGCTACGATGGGCAGACCCTCCGGCACGCTCGCCACCGCCAGTGCAATACCCGAACGGATCATGAGTAACAGGTCTCTCCCGCTCAGCGCACCTGAGAGAGTCACCAAGGCTGCAATACCCAGGGTGATCCAGATCAGGCGGTGCCCCAGTTCGCCAAGCCGCCTCTCCAGAGGCGTGATCTCCTCCTCCGCCTCCTCCACGAGAGACGAAATGTGACCCAGCTCCGTGTCCATGCCGGTGGCCACGACCACCCCCTTGCCCGAGCCCCGCGTCACCGCGGTGCCTTTGAAGAGCATGCTCGGACGCTCGGCCAGGGGTGTCTCCTCGCCAACAGGGTCGGTCTGCTTGCTCACCGGCACGGACTCGCCAGTCAGCGCGGATTCATTCGCCTGCAGCTTGGAGGCCTCCGCCAGCCGCATATCGGCCGTCACCACGTCCCCGCCATCCAGCAGTACGATATCGCCCGGAACGAGGTCCTCGGCAGGGACTTCCTTCGCTTGCCCATCGCGGCGGACCTTGGCGCTGACCTGGCTCAACTCTTGCAGTGCCTCCATCGACCGCACGGCCCGAAGCTCGGTGACGAAACCGATCGCCGCGTTGATCAGGACCACCACGCCGATGGCAATGCCCTCCACCACCTCGCCGAAGGCAAAGGAGATGACTGCCGCTGCTGCGAGAAGCGCGACGATCACGCTCTTGAACTGCTCAAGGAGTATGTCCCACGCACTTCGCACCTCCGCGGAACGGAGACGATTGCGTCCGTAACGCTGGCGTCTTCTCTTGATCTCCTTCGGCTGAAGGCCTTCATCGACAGAGACGTCCTGTGCCTCCAGAACCTCGTCAATGGTGCGGGCCCAGGGTTTCACAACACCGTTCCTACCGTCGTTTTCGACGTCATCCTCCATAGCGGGCTTGTCGGCATCCTCGGTCGCCGACGCAGGCTCAGATGGGTCATCCGGCTGGAACTGATCTTGATCTTTGGAACTCATTGATTGGTCGTACTCCCGTCATCGTGTAGGCCCGGAGCGTTTTTGAGCAGCCTCGCTCCTGAACACCATTCGCGATTTGGCAATCGGGTCAGATGATCTATGGCAAGCTTATATGTGGCGATGGACGTCCGCCGTCGTGTGCTAGGCCTCGCTCTTCTCACTGCCCTTCCGACGCCACTTCTGGAACATCACCAGAGCCAAGATGCCGGCCACGATCCACGTGGCCCAGTAGTCGAATAGGTCCAACAGGTTCAATCCGGTGACTGTCTTACGCTCCTGGACCTCCTCCACGAAGTCCTGAGCCGCGACCGGATTGTCGACCCGACCGTCGATCAGCGTGATGGGGATCAGGCGCAGCCCACCGGTCCGGATCCAAGCCTTCACCTGTAGCCAATCGTCAGTCAGCTTGGCGACCACGTCATCAACGTGAACCGGACGCGTGCTCCGCTCGATGAGCGAGACGGCCATCGGCCGCAGCCAGAGTTTCGGTCTCTCGGCCTCTCTCACCTCGAGCTCGGCTCCTTCCTCGACCTGCTCCCCCTCGGTTTCCTTCTCGCCACGGCCCAGCTGGATCGCGCGCTCCACCTGCTCCAGCGGCGCTCCCACTCCGACGGACATCCGAGAATCGCGCAAGGTGAATGTTACCACCTGCTCCGGATTCTCGGCGCTTCTCGCCGTATACGTGTAAGTCTTCGCCATCGTAGTCTACTCCTCTCTTCTCATGCTGATCTAGTCATCCCTGGTGTCGAATAAGATGTCTGGAGTCGATCAAGCCGCAAGGACCAAGATCCTCATCACAACAACAGGTTCCACACAGCCGACTCTAGGGTTTCTCCCACGGTTTGCTGCGCTTCTCCCTCCTCTTGCGCACCTGCCGCTCCAGGGCATTGAGCGCTTGCTGGAGCGCAGCCATAGGCTTGTCGGCCTTCTCCTTGACCACGATGTTCTCGGGCTTGATATACGCCACGATGCGCCCCTGATAGACGTGTGGCGTCTCGCGATGCTCGACCCTCTCGACGGCGGCCGATGCACCAATCATATCACTATGCCCTTTGGCCAGTGCTTGAACGCCGTTCCAAGCCTCCGCCCACAGGTCATCCTCCAGACCTGGGTTAGGCAAGTCCTCGCTATAGAACTCGAAGTCAAGCTCTGTCTTGATGTCTGGCATTACTTTCCCTTCGCCACTCATGAGTCATTCAGCCTCGCTGCGCTAAGACCTACTTGCTTTCGCGCACGTCCACCTGTACCCAATAGCCCGGATAGCCGTAGTGCCTATGTAACAGTACTTCGTATTCACGACCGGGCGGTTCCTCGGCGTCGTACTCCGGACTGGCTTCAACCTGAGCCTGAGTCAGCGCTACGTGCACCGCCGTCTCGGCCCAATTCACGCGTTCGATCCAGGTCGGCGAGATCAACACCTCGCGACCGAGCAGCCAGTCCCGTGTGTCCACCAGCAGGTAGCGTATGATCCAGTCCTTGTCATCGACGAAGTAATCCTCCAGGTGACCGATCTCCCCGTCGAGAGCATCGATATCATAGCCGGTCACCGCTCTGGCACTGCGCAGATGGGGATCGCCGCGGTGCTTTTCGCTCGGACCTTGCTCTTTCATCTCCTCCTCCACCTGATTCGCGGCAGCCAGGATCATCGGATAGACACCGGGCGTCGCGGTGCCTACCATGGCGCTCCCACCCCAGTAGGCGGGCCAGCCGTAGTACTCGTGTAGCTCGACAACCTGCTGTTTGGAGACCGGCTTATCCAGATCGATATCCGGGCTATGCTCCACCTGCGACTTCGTCAGCCCAACTTGGAGTCTACCGTTGTCCCAATCCACGCCCCTGACCGTGAAGGGGGAGAGCAGAACGCGTCGCCCACCCAGCCAACCACCTGTGTCGGCAACGATATAGCGAACGATCCATTCCTGATCATCGAAGTAGACATCCTGCACATGCCCCGCGTCACCGTCGGCTGCCTCAATCGTCAATCCATAGATCTCTTCTGCTCTTCGTAACATAACCCATGCCTCCCTTCACAGTAGATCAAGCACCGGAGATCTCTTGCTTCCCTCTCCAGCACGTCCAGACTGTCATTAGTGTACCAGAAAAGCCCTTGTCCTACGTATGGGGTAGGTTGAGATTCCCTTTGGATTGGGTTGTCGAGAGTTGGAATTCCGTAGGTCTCCTCTGTCTAGACGAAGACCTCATCTCGTCTTGTCCCTCATCTGATCAGCTCTAATCTCGGGAAGCGTCGTCTCCGAGATCCAGCCGCGCTTGACCGCGTGCCGTGCCATCGTCAAGCTGTCGTCGGCCAGCACCAGCTCGCTCCCGGCTTCGACGATCTGATCGGCCAAAGCGCGGACAGCCGCCGGGTCGACGCAGTCACCCGTGCTCCAGGTCTCTGCTCACATTCCGAATATAGACGGCCAAGATGCGGTCACCATACTGATGAACCAGCTCTGAGTAGATCTCCGGGTCGGCCTCACCGCTATCCCCGATGAGAATGAAGGGCAGGTTGCCATATAGATCAAGGATCTGGCGCGTGATACCCAGCTTATGCTCACGCTGGCGCGTCGGCAGGATCTCGTCTTGGTAGATACCCCAGTTTCGCAGGAGGCTGCCATCCCATACTACATCGACAAGCGTTACTTCCGCTTCTCGACGAAGTCCAAGAAGGCCTCCTCATCCATCACCGGCACGTCGCGCTCGCGTGCCTCCTCGAGCTTCGATCCTGCCCCAGGGCCGGCAACGAGGTAGTCGGTCTGCCCACTCACACTTGAGGTGGCCCGTCCCCCGAGACGCTCCACGTACCGCTTCGCCTCGCCCCGCGTCCAGCGATCCAGCGAGCCGGTGAAGACGAAGGTTAATCCCTCGAGCGGGCGCTCCCGCTCTTCAGCGCGGCTGTAGCCATGAAGCGGATTGCTCAACGTCAATCCGGCGTCACGAATCTCCCCGATGACCCTCAGGTTCTGCTCGTTCGCGAAGAAGGTGACGATCCCGTGGGCCACCTCCGGTCCGATGTCGTGGATCGACTCCAGATCCTCCTGCCTGGCCCCCATAAGATCATCGAGAGTCTCGTAGTTCTGCGCCAGAACCTGCGACACGTGCTGCCCCACCAGGGGAATACCGATGGCGTAGATGAAACGATTCAGGGTTCGCTCCTTGCTGTCCTCGATCTCGTCCAGCAGATTCTGCGCGGACTTGTCCGCGAAACGCTCCAGGGACACCAGATCTTCCTTCTTGAGACGATAGATATCGGACAGCCGTTCGATCAAGCCGGCGTCGATGAGTTGCTCTGTCCGTCTCTCCCCCAGCCCCTCGATGTCCATCGCCTCGCGAGACGCATAGTGGGTCACGCTCTCGCGGAGACGGGCCAGGCAGTTCACGTTGGTGCAGTGAGCCTGCTTCTTGTCGTCACTCATCACCACCTTGCCGCCACAGACGGGGCACTCACCCGGTATCTTTATCGCCTCCCCACGGTGCTTGCCATTGGGGGCGTCCATCGACTTGACGATATGGGGAATGACGTCGCCCGCTCTCTCCACGAGCACTCTATCCCCTATGCGGATGTCCTTCCGGTCGATCTCACTCTGGTTATGGAGCGAGGCTCGGCTCACCTCCACACCGCCAATCTGGACCGGATCCAGAATCGCCACCGGCGTGACTTGCCCCGTTCGTCCCACCTGGAACTGGACATCCTCGATCTTGGTCGTTACGCGGCGTGGCTCGAACTTGTAGGCCAGCGCCCAGCGTGGATCCCGCGTTCGCACGCCGAGTCTATCCTGGTAGTCAAGGCGATCGACCTTGTAGACCACGCCGTCGATCTCGTAGGGCAGGTCGTCCCGCAGGTCGGCTATGTCATGGTGATAGTGAATCGCCTCATCCACATCGCTGCAGCGTCTCGTGTAATCGAGATTGACTCGCAAGCCCCATGCTAGCAGCGCCTGTAGAACGTCCCAGTGCATCTCGAAGCCCAGATCGTCAGCATCCGGCACGGCGTAGAAGAGGATGTGCAGCGGCCGGCGCGCCGTGACGTTAGGGTCGAGCTGGCGGACCGAGCCTGCGGCAGCGTTCCTCGGATTGGCGAACTGGCGTTTCCCCTCCTCAGCTCGCCGCCGGTTGAAGGTTTCAAATTCATCCTTTCGTATGTAGATCTCACCCCTCACCACCAGTCGGTCCGGAACCGAGATGCCCTCCTGACTAAGCAGCGTCAAGGGGACTTCTTTGATCGTCCTCACGTTTGGCGTGATGTCCTCACCCGTCTGTCCATCTCCACGGGTGGACGCCACGGAGAGCTGTCCATCACTGTAGATAAGCTCCACAGCTAGGCCGTCATACTTCGGCTCGGCGACGTACGCCACTGCGCCCACGCCCAGGTCATCACGACAGGTCTGGTCGAAGTTCCGAACATCTGCTTCGTCGTAGACGGCCTTCAGACTCAGCATCGGCGATGGGTGCTCCGCCAGGCCCAGCTCATCGCGTGGCTCGCCGCCGACCTGCTCCGTGGGCGAGTCCGGCGTCCTGAGCTCCGGAAATCTCTCCTCCAGCGTCTCGAGCTCTTGCATCAACGCGTCATAGTCGGCGTCGGAGATGACCGGGCTGTCAAGGACGTAGTAACGGTAGTTGTGGTAACGGATCGCTTCACGAAGCTTCTCAACGGCTTCTCCCGCCTTCTCCTTCGACTCGATCGACTCCGCCACAGGAAAGGTAAGCGGCCCGGGGACAGGGCAGGTCGCTTCCCTGCCGTCGGGACGACGGCGCTCCAGCTCCGTCACCGCGACCGTATCATCCCGCTTCCGCGCCCGATTCGACTCTTCCTCCGGCCTAGCGTGCGGCCAGCTGGCACAGGCCGGCCCTAAGCTGCCACGCTCACCGCCGCTCACAGGCGGGTCCTCCGATTGCGCCGAGGCTCGCGTTCCAGCGTCAGATTCTGCGCCCGACCTCTGAACAGGAACCCGATGAGCAATCCGAAGGCGAAGCCTCCCACGTGAGCCCATACCGCCACCCCGCCGGTCTGCGCCGTCTCCGCGCCAAGACTGGCGATCCCGCTGAAGAACTGCATCACGAACCAGATCCCCAGGAAAAGCACAGCTGTGACCCGGCGGATGACCATGAAATACCCAAGTAGCATCAGTACTCGGACCTGTGACGTCGGAAACATCACGACATAGGAGCCCAGTATCGCGCCGATCGCTCCACTGGCACCCACGCTGGGCAAGCTACTGCCGGGGCTGACGAGGACATGGGCAAGAGACGCTGCAATGCCCCCAAGAAGATAGAAAATGGGGTAGATGACCTTACCTAGAGCGGCCTCGACATTGTCGCCAAAGATCCAGAGGAAAGCCATGTTACTGATCAGGTGAAACCAACCGCCGTGGAGGAACATCGACGTGAAGAAAGAGTACAACTGCCGACCTCGAAGGACCTCGGCAGGGACCACACCATACTCGTTGAAGAACTGTCTCAGCTCGGGCCGAAAGACCGTCACCTCGACGATGAAGACCGCCACATTGACTAGGACCAGCCCGATGGTCAGAATGCCCGGTCCGGCGTCACGAACATCAGTGTCTCCAATTGGGAACATATTGATGATCTCCTTTTCGCCCAGCTCACGCGGCGAGCTGCTCGCCGCACGAGCCACTATCTCTCCAAGAGCTCCTTGAGCTCGTCCCAGCTCCTCGTGTTCAACACGTCCTCGGGCTCCAGCCAGCCTCGGCGGGCCTGATGGACGCCGTACCGCATGAACCTCAGCTCCTCCGGGCCGTGTGCATCGGTAGAGATGGCGACCTTCAGGCCCCGATCCTTGGCCATCTTGCAGTGTACGTCGTCCAAGTCGAGCCGATCAGGCTGCCCATTCAGCTCCAGGAAACAGCCACGCTCCAGCGCTGCGCTCATCAGGCGTCCCATCTCGACGTCGTAAGCAGGACGCTTCCCGATCTGACGAGCGGTCGGGTGGGCCAGGATGTTACAATTGGGGTTGTCCATCGCCCGAATGATCCGCTCGGTCTGCCGATCGGCGGGAAGGTCGAAGTGCGAGTGGACGGCGAAGACGACCAGATCAAGTTGCTCCAGAACGCCATCGGGGAGATCCAGGGAACCGTCCTCCATGACGTCCACCTCGATGCTTTTCAACAGGATGATATCCTCCATCTCCTCATCCAACTGCTCGATCTCCTCTATCCGCTGGGTCAGCTCATCGGCGTCCAGGCCCTGGGTCACGCCGATATAGGCGGAGTGGTCGGTGATGGCCAGATACTCCCGACCAAGCGCCTGGGCGGCCTGAGCCATCTCCTTCAGGGAGGCTCGACCGTCGCTGGCCGTGGTGTGGGACTGGAGATCGCCTCGGATGTCATCCAAGGTGATCAGATCGGGGAGCATCCCGTTTCGCGCCGCTCCTACCTCGCCGCGGTCTTCGCGCAACTCGGGAGGAATCCAGGGCAGGTCGAAGATGTCGTAGATCTCCTCCTCGGTCTCTCCCGCGATCCGCTCTTGCTCTCTTCGCTCAGCGGTGGTATCCCACACGCCGTACTCGTTGATCTTCAGATCCTTATCAATGGCCATATTGCGCAGCGTGATGTTGTGCTGCTTGGAACCGGTGAAGTAGAGCAGAGCTGCGCCATAGCTCCCTGCCTCCACCACGCGCAGGTCGACGTGCAGCCCGGAGCGGAAGACGACCGTGGACCGAGTCTCGCCCTGGGAGATGATCTCCTCAACGTCCTCATAATCGACGAACTGCGAGATCACCTCCTCGCCTTCCTCACTGATGGCCAACATATCCAGGTCACCTACAGTCTCCTTCTTTCGCCGGTAGCTGCCTGCAGCCTCCACTCGCTCGACGCTATCGATAGCCCGAAGGTAATTCAATAGAGGTGCAACTCTCTCCTCGGCAACGTCACGCCGTGTGCGTGCCACTTCGCTTACAGCGCTACGGCGCTCCAGATCCTCCAGGATCTTCTGCTCTGTCTTCTGACCCAATCCATGCAGGTCTCGGATATGGCCCTGGGCAGCCGCCTCCCTAAGCTCGTCCATCGTCGTCACGCCAAGCTCTTCATAAATCGTCTGCACACGTTTCGGTCCTAGGCCGGCCACATCCAGCATCTTCGCCAGCTCTGGCGGCGTACGCTGCTCAATCTCCTCCAGCTGCTTGAGATCTCCGGTCTCAACGATCTCTTGGATTTTTCCCGCCAGATCCTCACCGATGCCCGACAACTCAGTCAGATCCTCGCCCTCCATCACCATCTCGCTCACGTCTCTTGAGAGGGTGGAGATCGTGCGGGCTGCGCTTCGGTACGCGCGCACGCGGTACGGGTTGGCGCCTTCAATTTCAAGCAGGTCGGCCACCTTGTTGAAGATTTCTACAATATCAGAGTTGTACACAGGCAAAGCTCAGCCCTCCTCGCCTTCACGGGTTTGGCTAATATCTCATCAACCAATCGGTTATGACGAATCCAGCATCCCGCCGCACAGTCGCTCCAACATAAGCATACCATTCAGAGCAGAATCCCTACCTACGGCCTTGATTGGAATCGACTCTGGGTTGAGTTACATGAGGTTGGAGCTGGGTTGGACGTCTACAACGCCTCATCTCGCTCCAGAGATTCAACCCAGCGTCACGCGCACCTCGTGCTGATCACCGTCATCAAGCAGAGGAAAACGGTTGGCGGATACGTCGTCTCCATCCAGGGTAAGCCTCTTAACGCCCTGATTGACGCCCTCGGGATTCTCAACCTCAATCTCATACACCGCCTGGCCGTACCGGTAGCTCACTCGATAACTCGACCAGTCCTTCGGAACGCACGGATCGAGCCGCAACGTATCCCCCTCCCTGAAGAGCCCCAGGATCGCTTCGATTCCAAGGCGGTACATCCAGCCGGACGAGCCGGTGTACCAGGTCCACCCTCCCCGGCCCAGGTGCCTATCTGCGCTGGAGCGCCGTCGTCCCGACGGCAGGGCATAGACATCGGCCGCAACGACATAAGGCTCCACCTGGTAGCGCTGTGCCTTCTCATGCGTGTCACTGTGATGGATGGGATTGAGCAGCCGAAAGAGCTCCCCTGCACGATCGCCCTGTCCCAGCTCAGTGTAGGCCCATACGGCCCAAAGCGCAGCGTGGGTGTATTGGCCTCCGTTCTCGCGGATGCCTGGGGGATAGCCCTTGATGTACCCTGGGTCGCGGGGCGTCTCATCGAACGGCGGCGTGAAGAGGAGCACCAAGCCCACCGGAAGCCGGTCATCCTCTCGCACCAGCCGGTCAGCGACGGAAGCCATCGCCTGTTCGACACGCTTCTCGTCCCCCGCCCCGGAGAGCACGGCCCACGATTGGGCCATTGAGGCGATCGCGCACTCTTTGTTCTGTGAGGAACCGAGGGGTGTTCCGTCGTCGTAGGTGGCACGGATGTACCATTCGCCGTCCCAGGCGCTTCTCTCCAGAGCATCCTGTAGCTCAAGGGCCTGCTGGCGGAGAGCCTCGGCCCGATCGGCATCGCCCCTCCGCTCGCAAAGCTGCGCGAAGCGGGATAGGTTGGCATAGAGAAACCAGCCGAGCCAGACGCTCTCCCCCTCGCCATCAGCTCCCACGCGGTTCAGGCCGTCGTTCCAATCCCCAGCGCCGATGAGCGGCAGGCCGTGCTGTCCCGATGTCGAGCCCCTCTCCAAAGCGCGGAGGCAGTGCTCGTAGAGAGTGGCCCTCTCCTCGGAGAGGTCGTAGTGTCCGTACCGTTCCCCTTCATCTGCATCCAGGGGCTCTCCCTTGCGAAACGGCACGTCCTCATCCAATATCCCTTCGTCGCCCGTCGTCTCCACGTATTCGGCTGTGACGTAGGGCAGCCACAGCAAGTCGTCGCTGATACGGGTCCGGACGCCACGGCCCGAGGGGGGATGCCACCAGTGGAGGACGTCCCCTTCCTCAAACTGGTGGCGAGCCGCGCGGAGAATATGCTTCCGGGCGAGCTCCGGGGCCGCGTGCAGCAGCGACATCACATCCTGCAGCTGGTCGCGGAACCCAAACGCGCCGCTCGACTGGTACAGCGCCGACCGACCCCAGACGCGGCAAGAGAGCGCCTGGTAGAGCAGCCAGCGGTTCAGCAGCAGATCCATCGCCGGATCGGGGGTATCGACACTCACGGTATCCAACAAATCGTCCCAGCGAGCCCGGGCTTCCTCCCACGCCGCGGAGGCCTCTTCATCATCGCGATACTGTCGAATCAGTTCCAGCGCGTCGTCGCGATCCTCCCCCTGCCCCAGCAAGAAGAAGACCTCCTTCTTCTCGCCAGGCTCGAGCTCCACGTGCAGCTGCATCGCTGCGCACGGATCGAGCCCGGGCTCCACCCGGCTGGCCAGCCCCACACGGTCGAGAGCCGCCGGGCGACGCATGTCTCCCCTACGCCCGAGGAACTCGGTCCGGTCGGCCGTCAGGCCGTGGGGCTCTTGGCTGGTGGCGACGAAGGCTACTTCCTCACCAAACTCTGGGCTGTACGCATTCCTGGCCAGCAGGGCCGAGGTCTCGGGATCGTATTCCGACACGATGTACTGCTGGGACTGGTCGCGATTGATGCCCAGCACCCACTCGGCGAAGAAGGTGGCCGTCAAGCGCCGCACTCGATCCCACGTATTCTCCAGGTGAAGTCGCACCACCTTCACCGGCGCGTCCGGTGCAGCGAACACGCGTAGCCGCTGCCTGAGGCCGTGGCTGTTATGCTCGAAGACCGAATACCCGGCGCCATGTCGGACCAGGTACGGCGCATCCTCTCCTGCGGGAAGCGGCGTCGGCGACCAGACCTCGGCCGTCTCCTCATCGCGGAGGTACAGCGTCTCGGACGGGGCGTCCGACACGGGATCGTTCCGCCAGGGGGTCAGGCGGTTCTCGCCGCTGTTGCCAGCCCAACTGTAGCCCAGGCCCGTGTCGGAGACCAGGAAGCCAAAGCGTGGATTTGCGATCACGTTGATCCACGGGGCCGGCGTCCACTCCCCGGTCCTCTGGGCCCTGCCGTCGGGACGACGGCGCTCCGCGGAGTCGAGATAGACGACGTACTCCCGCCCGTCGGGACTGAAGCCTCCCAAGCCGTTATCGAACAGCAGGTCATCCGGCCGTGCCACGGGCGGCGTCGGCTCCATCTCGTCCGGCACTCCGGTCGGCTGGAAAGAGGGCAGGTAACCAGGCCGCCGCAGCATACCCTCCAGCTGGTCGTGCAGCGAACCCTCGTCAGCATCGAGAACGGCTCGCGCAGCTGTCTGCAGGAGCACCCTGACGGCCTCTTCCATCCGATCACTCTGAAGTATGAAGATACCACCCCGTTGGTTGAGCCAGACATCGCTGTCCATCTGGGTGATCACCTGGTTGAGCCGGTCGTTCAACTCCTGAGCGTAGCCAGCGTCTCTCTCGTTGAGGATCACCAGGTCTATCTTGAGCTGGCGATTGCGCCAGTAGGCGTGAGCCCTCAACAGCTCTCGCACCAGTGGCACCTCCTCCGCATCAGCGATACGCACCAGAAGAATCGGATAGTCACCTGAGATGCCGTGACGCCACAGACCAGACTGGCCTAAACGGTTCGCTGCCAGTGTCTGTGCTTCGCTCCTCAGCGAGCGATGAGGGTAGAGCAGCACCGAAAGAAGCTGCATGATGTCTTTCACATCCGAGACCTCTAGATCCAGATTTCGCAGCTCCACCTCACTCTGAGCGTGAGCCTGGTCGAAAGCCCCGTTGACCCGAGGCCATGAATCGTATTGCTGCGCCAGGGCAATGGCGTCCTCCCTCGACTCCGTGACCAGAGTCAGATAAGCGAGCTGGGCTGTCTTGTGGGGCTCTATCTCGAACGCCTGTCCGAGTGCCATGATCGGATCCAGGGTAGCTCCAGTCGTGCCCGACAGCCAGCCGGCGGTGTCGCCGGTCCGTCGAAAAACCGACGGAGCGCGCATCGTGCACCCGCGACCTATGAAGCGAGCGCGATCGCTCTCATAGGCCCGCGTAGCCTCTAGATCGGGCGGCGTGACGAGCACGTGGGCCATATGCAGCGACTCGCTAGCTCGACGCGATCCACTCGCTAAGCGAGCGCGCCGTGCGAACAGAAGGGCGTTGACCTCTGGGATGTACTCGCTCTCGATGAACATCTTGTTGAACGCTGGGTGGCGCCGATCCTGATCCTGAGTTGTGAGCACCACCTCACCGTAGCTACTGACCCGAAGCCGCCGGGGCTCGTCGCCATGATTGGTCAGCGTGACGCGCCGGATCTCAACGTCGTCCTTCGGCGCCACAGTGATCTCCGTGTGCAGAGAGATATCGCCGTGTCGCCGGCGGAACTCAACCTGGTGCGGATAGAATCGCACCTGCTGCTGGTCCGGGCGAACGTCGATCGGCTGCTCAGTCACGGACCAGAGGGATGGAGTACGCATGGGCCCATGCACGCGCCCACGCACGGAAGGCCGTCGAGACGACGGCGCTCCATACTCCATGCGCCCATGCATGGGCCCACGCACGCGATCTCGCCCGTCGACGTGGGTGCTTTGTTCGCCCTGGCGACCGGAGCGACCGCCATAAGAAAAGTAAGCGAAGCGGCATCCGCTGCCCAGATCCTGCACGTAGATCCACGTCCCCCAGCAGTCGCATGTAGTATCCGCTCGCCAGCGGGTCAAGGCCACTGCCTCCCCGCCGCCTGACCGTCCCGGATAGTAGGCGCTGTAGCCAGCACCGGCATCTGTGACCAACGAGCCGTAGCGCCCATTGGAAAGAAACTGAACCTGAGGCAGCGGCGCCTCTGTCGACACTGACCAAGGCTCAAGCTCCACTCGTTCACGCTCAGGCCGTTCGACGCTCACGGTCTCTTCCGTCATCTCCTCAAGTGGAGCCTGGTGAGGTACCTGCTCCTGTAGCAATAACTCCACACTCTGGATCCGAGGGTCATCGTGGAACCGATCCACGATCCCGTCCCCGGTTTGAGTCTGGCTGCTGAGATAGTTGGATAAAGCCGTCATGATCATCCCTTGATGGTGGGCCATATAGGAACGCACGATAGCCCGTGTCTGTCCCATTGGCAAGCGCGACGTTGTGTAGTCTAACGCCTCATAGAAACCATAATGGCCCAGCATCCCCTCTTCGATGAGCCGGTCGATGTTCTGCAACACGCTCTCTGGCATCATTCCCACTGCCAACAACGAGGCGTAAGGCGCAATCACCAGGTCCTCGCCCAGCCCCCGCTTGCGCCCCAGACCAGGCACGCCGAATCCTCGATACTGGTAGTTCAGCTGTGCATCAAAGCGATGGTACCCGGACTCGGAGATCCCCCACGGCACACCTTTCTTGCCTGCGTAAGCAATCTGGCGCTGCACCGCTGCCAGGTTCGCCTGATCGAGCAGCGTCTCCTCGTAGTTGCGCATCACCAGATCCGGCATCAGGTACTCGAACATAGATCCGCCCCACGAAAGCAGCCCGCGCAGCCCGTCGACCGTGGTCAGAGGACGACTCAGGTGCACCCAGTGCCGCTGAGGGACGTCTCCCTTGCTGATCGCCACGATGCTCGCAATACGCGCCTCCGAAGCAAGGAGGTCGTAGTGGTTACGATCCAGCCGTTCGCTATCCACCTGGTAGCCAATGTAGAACACGTCCCGTCGCCCGTCGTACAGGAAGCCAAAGTCCATATCCTCAACGTAAGCCTCAGCCCGATCCATCAGATCGTCAAGGCCAATCATCATGCCACTTGCCGTCAGCCGAGCCGAGTCCAGAGCCTCCTCCAGCTCCTCAGACCAGTCGAGTGCATCCTCCAACTGACCGGCAAGATCGCCCTGAACCGCTTCATCCAGCGACTCAAGCTCTTGCTTTAGGATCTGCCTTAGTTCTCCTAACGCTTCTCGAACCTCGTGACAGATCTCGCTTATCTCATTGAGGCGTGGATCGATTGACAGCCTTTCCTCAATCCCTTGCCATGTCTCAGCGATAGCCGGGTTTAGCCTCCCAGATTCCTCACTGAAGAGAACTGCCGGGGGCTCCTTGAGCAAGAGCACCCAAGGCACAACCCTTTCCACCTCCTCGCTTAGCTCGCGCAGGTGAAGATGGACCCTCTCCGACCAAAGGCGCAAATCGCGCAGTGTGCTGGTATCCAGGATCCCTGAGCCGACATCGAGGAGCGCCTGCAGCCGTCGATTGAGGCCCGCCGCAACCTCCTCCTCCAGCTCTGTCAGCAGTGGAACCCAACGCTCAGGCTGCTTCTTCACGGAGAGTATCCTCCGATGCATGTGATCGATCTGTCCCCCGAGATCTGTGGCTGCTTCCGCAACTTCTTCCTCTTGCTTCGCGGCCTCGACGACATCCCTCAACACATCCAATGTGTCGCAGAGCCCTCGCCAACGCCGCCAACGGACAATGCGCTCGCGCTCCAGTTGCTTGAGGCCTTGCCTGAGTGCAATCAGACACGCGGCCAGATTGCCGCTATCCACAGTCGAAACATAACGCGGCGCCAGCGGGTCCAGCGTTCGGGTGTCGTACCAGTTCAAAAAGTGGCCCCGGTACTGCCTCAGCTCGTCCATACTGTCGAAGGCGTCGCTGATGCGGAGCGAGAGCTCCAGCAAGCCGGTATAGCCCAGATCGTGGGCGGAGAGCGTCGAAAGGAGCATCAGTCCGATATTCGTCGGCGAGGTGCGGTGCGCCACTGTGCCCCGCGGATCCTCCTGAAAATGATCCGGCGGCAGCCAATGATCCTCTGGGCCGACGAAGCGCTCGAAAAAGAGCCACGTGCGGCGCGCCAGGTCCCGCAGCCGCCGCTGCTCCCGGTCAGACAGCTTCTCTCGCTCTTTCTCCGCTGGCTGGCTGATCCATCCGGCGATCTGAGGAGATAGTAGCCATGCTACGAGAAACGGCGCCGCCACGAGCAGGACGATGGGGCGGAGCACGGCCAGAGCCGCCGTGACGATCAGCGCCAAGGCCGGTCCACCACCCAGCTGCTGCCAGAGCAGGCCCACTTCCGACTCACGTCCAAGTAGACGGACGGTGTGGGCGGTGGTCGTCCACTGTAGCAGCCGCTTGCGGCTTATGGTCAGGCGCACTAGCGTGGTCACGATGGCATCGCCCATCAGAATCGACTGGTAGGGCAGGAAGGTGAGGTTCAGTAGCCAGCGTGCGACCTCCTTACGAACCGCCCCCAGGAGCGTCGATCTGGTCCGTCCCGTCCGCCATCCCTCCAGACGGCGTGCGACCTCGGTCAAAGCCCCGGTCATCAGCGGCATCCCGGAGACGAGCAGCGCGCCCAGGGTCCACAACAGGGGCGAGCCAGGCAAGAAGAGCCAACCACACACGAGCAAGGCGAAAAGAGCCGGTGCTCGCAAGCTGCGACGCAGGTTGTCGAAGATCTTCCAGCGATCGAGCGTCGACAGCCTGTTGGGAAGGCTGCCCTCGCCGGCCCCCGGAACACGGGGAAAGAGCCAGGGCAGGAGCTGCCAGTCGCCGCGCACCCAGCGGTGCTTCCGGTGCGCATAGCTCAGATAACCCGGAGGGTAATCCTCGAATAGAACCACGTCGGTCACCAGGGCAGCGCGCCCGTGGATGCCCTCGAACAGGTCGTGGCTCAACAGAGCGTTTTCCGGCACGCGGCCCTCAAGGCTGCGCTCGAACGCCTCGACGTCATAGATACCCTTGCCGATGTAGATCCCCTCGCCAAAGAGGTCCTGATAGACGTCGGATACGGCGCGGGTGTAGAGATCCAGGCCCGCGTCGCCGGCGAGGATGCGGGTGAACCAGGTCTGGGTGACCGCCCTGGGCTTGACCTCGGTGCGAGGCTGGAGGACCGTGTAGCCGGCCGCCACCCGTTGCCCTTCACCGCAGCCGTCGGCGGCGAACATCGCCCGATTCAGCGGATGTGCTATCGTGCCGACCAGCCGGTGCGCGCTGTCCATCGGGAGGTCCGTATCCGCATCCAGGGTGATCACGTACTTGACGTCCGAAAGAAAATCTTGGTCCCCCATCTGGACGACGTAGGAGGTCCCCTCATCTCCCCTGAGCAAGCGGTTGAACTCGACCAGCTTCCCACGCTTTCGCTCCCACCCCATCCAGCAGTCCTCGCTCGGGTTCCAGAGCCTCTCGCGGTGAAAGAGGAAGAACGGTCCCTGCTCATCCTTATACGACTTTCCCGCTGCAGTAGAAACCTCGGTCGTTGTCGATCCGCCCACAGCCCGCTTGCCATACCTGCGGTTGAGGTCGCGGATGCCGTCTATGGCGCACTGCAGCAGCTCCTCATCTTCCGGCCTGTGCTTCTCTGGTGCATCCGCGAAGTCGGTCAAGAGAGCAAAGCCGATATGAGATCCATGGCCCGCTCGCCCGTTGCCCAGGTAGTGCCGCTCCAGTTGCCCCAACAGGAAGCTCACCTCGTCCTTCGAGGCTGGTCCTCCAGCCGTCATCAGAGCCGGGACGACCACCATCGTGCGATACCTCTCCGGGATACCGTCGCTCAGGTCGAGACGCGGAAGCCTCCGGGGTGGCAATGTGCGCGTGATGACTGTGTTTACGACATTCACGCCGACGATTGAGGCCGGCAGCAGCGTCAGTATGCCGGTAGCCACCAACACCCTCACGCCCGCCCCGGCGCCACGCGCATAGGCGAGCGCACCAAGCAAGACGAGGATCGCTATGAAGACAATACTGCCCAGGTAGGTCAGCGTAGCGTGGTCAAAGATCCAACGTCGTAGCCGCTCCGGGAGGGCAGGCCGAAACGCTACAGCGTTCTCAAGGTGGTCGCGACCCTCGCCGACGAGATAGAAGCCGACGTGCCGGGCGCGAGCTCGGGAGTCCTCGCTCTGTCGCGCCTCCTCGGCCAGCTTAAGTGCCTCTTGGGCTATCTCATGCTCCGTTCGATCGACGGCTCTCGCCAGCTCCTCCACGACCCCGCGGTATCGGTCGCGACTCTCGAAATCCATGTCTGCGTAAACGCCCAGCGGATCCAGGCGAAGCGCGCCCTCGACCAGGCTGACCGCGTCGAAGAAGGCGTTCCAATCTTGCACCCCAATAGTACGCAAGCCATTGATGGCAGCGGCGACGATGGCCTCGTCCGCCTTCTTCTCGATGACCGCTTCAGTCCAGGGCATCGAGGGGCCAGGAAGCGCCTGAGTGGAGCGCCCCCAGCCATCATCAGCGCCAGTAGCTCCCCCAACTGGCCCTCCAGCCGCTGGCCCGGGCTCATTGAGGGCCCCGTCAGAATCAACGCGACCAGCGACGGTCGAGGCCAGAAGCTCCAAGATACTCAGTCGCAGCATCGTCGGCAGGGCCCAGATTTCGCCCATCGTCAGCGGTCTCACGTCCTGGTAGGCTCTGACGAAGTGCTCTAGATGGCCAACGTCAAGATGTCCTCCGGCGGCGCCGATGACCTCCCGAGCGACCGCGTAGACCCTGGCGTATCCCTCCAAGGGACTCTCATCAAGCTTGGGGAGCCGCCGGTAGTAGCCAGGTGGCATATTCTCTCGGACCTGACGTATGGCCTGCTGCACGACGTAGTAGTTGTCCAGCAGCCATTCTGCCACACCCGAGAGCGTCCCCCGCTCCTCTGATCTCTGCAAGAAGGCGAGATAGGCTTCGCGAAGCACATTCTGCAACCCAGAGAGCCGGTCGAGGGGGGTCGGCGTGGCACCGAAATCCTGTGAAGCGCTGTGCTCCTTGGCAAGGCTGCGGGCGCGATCCTCCAGCCCTGGGCGTTTCGGATTCCGGGCAGATGATGGATGTCGGTCGTCTTCGTTTGATGTCATCATCGTCAAGGAATAGGTATCAGTGCCCTGCATACTCCTTGGCAACCCGCTCGGCCTCAGTCATCCCCGCCTCCTCGGGCGACACGTCCTGGATAATCAGCAGGGGTTCCGAACCGTAGGCGATGAAGTTCAGCGCTATGCTGCCGTAGGGCCACATGGTCTCTCCGGAATAGCCGTGAGCCGCTATAAGGACTAGGTCTATCTCCTCTTCGCCAACCAGCTTGTGAAGAGCCGCTGCCGGGTTCTCGCTGACCAGCAAACGCGTCTTCGCCTCCAAGCTCAGACGAGATCCTAGCTCTTGGAGATACCGCTCGCCCTTCATCTTGTTGAGCGCCGTGAGCTGGCTCACCAAGTCTGTTTCCTGCTCCGTCAGGGGGGCACGGCGAGCTACCTCGGGCTGGTTGACCACGTGTGCCAAGACGACCTTGCTCTCGTGGAACTCGGCCAGACTTCGTACCCAGGGCAGGACGCACTCGGCGCGCTTGGATCCGTCCAGCGGCACCAGGAGCCGATCGTATGCCAGCTCGGTCAGCGCCTCATGCACCTCCCGGTAGGCCCGAACGATCAGCGTCGGAACGTAGGCTCGCAGAATCACCTTCTGTACCACGCTGTTGATATTCCACTCACTCAAGCCGCTCCGCCCGTGGCTGCTCATGACGATCAGGTCGACATCCTCCTGCCGCGCCCGCTGAATGATCCGTTCAGCGGCATTCCCCTCGACCAAGACCGTGTCTGTCTCCAGTCCCGCATCTCGCAGCTTTGCCGCGATCTCGTCGAGGTAGATGTCGGCCTCTGACTTCCGCATGTGCCAACCCAGCGGATCGACGGCTCGCGATTGGACATCCTCAGGGCTGCGGACGATGGCCCGCAGCAGCGTCACGCGAGAACCCATCGCTCGCCCTATGGCTACGGTGTGTCGAAGCACACACTCGGCCAAGGATGACCCATCTAGGGGGACGAGTATATGGTCAATCATCGCTGAGCAACTCCTTTCATTGGTCTAACCCTCAGCTGGCCCTCCATCCCTAACCTCTGGTCGCGATGATGACAACATCGATCAAGACACCGACCGCCAACGTGAGAACGGCGTAGCGCCTGTTCTGCTCTTCGACCTGGGGCAGAAGATGTGTGGCCCCTACGTATCGTCGAAGATCCCTGACGGGCGCGTAGATGGCGACTACTGTCGCCGTCGTCTGCTAGTGCCATTTCACACATCTAGCCTGAACTTCTCCATTAGCTCTGAGCCCCCGTCTCGGGGGCGTAGGCTCCGGAGTAGGCTTGATAACACGCGTTAGTCGCCCCCGAGACGGGGGCTGGGAGCAAGCAAAATGTCAAGGTCTGTTGTGTGAAAGCGCACTAGGGTGACTGCGTCACCTCATGGTGGTCGTCATCCCCACACCCGCCAACTCGGCGCCGCAGTTCGGGCATCGTGCCCCCTTGCCCACGCGATTGTCCACGATCCGGTAGCCCGAACGTCGGATCAGCATCTCACCGCACGCGTGGCACACCGTGTTCGACTCACCCGGGATGTTTCCCAGGTAGATGTAGCGTAGCCCCGCCTCCTCCCCAATCCGTTGTGCCCGTCGCAGCGTCGAAAGCGAGGTCGCCGATCTGTCGCGCATTTTGAACGCCGGTCGAAAACGACTGATGTGCCACGGCGTCTCTGGGCCAAGCTCCTCGGCAATGAAACTCGCTATGTCTCGCAACTCGTCGAGATCATCGTTGATGCCCGGTATCACCAATGTAGTTACTTCGAGCCAGATGCCAAGCTCCTTCATCTTTCTCAGACTCTCCAGCACCGGCTGCAAGCGTCCGCCAATGTACTCGCGATACGTCTCATCGCGGAACGCCTTCAGGTCGACGTTGGCAGCGTCCAGGTATGGCTCGAACATCTCCAGCATATCCTCGGTCATGAAACCATTTGTCACATAGATGTTAGCGATACCCTCGTGGCGATGCCCATCGCGGCTGGGGGACCGGCCGTGCGCCAGGCGAGCCGTGTCATACGAGTACTCGAAGAAGATGGTCGGCTCGGTGTAAGTATAGGCGATGCTGCGACAACGGTTCTGCCGTGCGGCGGAAACGACCTCCTTGGGGCTGGCCTCCATGCCCATCTGAAGATGGCGCTCTCGCGGCAGGTGTGAGATATCCGCGTTCTGACACCACCTACAGCGGAAATTGCAGCCCGGTGTGGCCACAGAATACGCTCTGCTGCCCGGGTAGAAGTGGAACAAGGGCTTCTTCTCCACAGGATCCACATGTCTGGCTATGGTCCGCCCATAGACCAGCGTGTAGAGCGTACCGCCCTGATTCTCCCGCACCTGACAGATACCCTTTTGCCCTTCGGCGATCCTACACTCATGTGCGCAAAGATGACAATGGACACGCCCGTCCGAGAGCTTCTCGTAAAGCATAGCCTCTTTCATCACTGGCCCAAGTCCTCCGGTCGCGCGGCCAACTCCAGGGTCACCTCCTGGCGGCTTCCATCACGCAGAATCGTCAACGTTACAGCGTCGCCAGGTCGCTTGAACGCCACATAGACCAGGAGATCCGTGAAATCCTGGATAGGTTGCCCGTCAGCCTCCACAACTACATCGCCACCGACCGGGACATCCTGGCCCAAAACGGACTGCTCGCCACTAGCTCCTTGTAGACCTGCCCGAGCGGCAGGGCTGTTTTCCACGACCAAAGCGATATAGGCACCTTCCTGCGTGCTGAGACCATTTGCCTCTTGCACCATCAGGTTGACCGGCCCTCCCGTGACGCCGAGCCACGGCCAGGCATAGCTTCCCCTCTCGATCAGGGTCGGCGCCACGCGACGCACCACATCGGAAGGGATCGCAAACCCAACACCGCTGTTCGTCCCCGTGCTCGATGCGATCTGTGCGTTGACCCCCACCACCTGACCATCCAAGTTCAGCAATGGCCCCCCTGAATTTCCCGGATTGATCGCCGCGTCGGTCTGGATAGCCTGCGGGATGCTGAAAGGCGTCTCCCCGGTGGGAATCGCGCGCCCCACAGCACTGACGATGCCGAGAGACATACTGCCACCCAACCTGAAGGGATTGCCAATGGCGACCACCCAGTCACCCGGCCTCACAGCATCAGATTCGGCAAGCCGCAGCGGCGTTGCCCCCTCCGTCATCTCCTCCGCTCTCAGGACCGCCAGATCGCTGTCTGCGTCGCTGCCCACGATCTCTGCCCGCGCTTCAAAGCCATCGTAGAAGATCACAGTGACCACCGTGGCTTGCGCCACCACGTGATTGTTGGTCACAATATGCCCCTCGTCATCGATGATAAACCCCGATCCGGCCCCTTGCCCCGTCATCCCGCCCTGCTCGACGTAGACGCGGATGTTGACCACACCTGGACTCGCCTCTTCATACAGGGACGCCAGAGACCCCTGTGAGATGCGGGATGGTTGTGCTCCTTCCTCCGTGCCGGGCGACTGAGCGGGATCGTCTGTCGCCCCGTCCTCTGACTCCAACGGGACTGGCGTCAGCGTGGGGACCGCTTCAGCCACCTCTCGCGTCACTTCCGACGCAGATATCGTAGCGGGTGACGGCGTCGCCCTCTCTTGAACTACTCGTCCCAAATAAGTGCGTATGGGCAGGAAAAAGAGCGCCCCGGCTACCAGAGCTCCAATCAGAATCACCACTGCACAGCCGAGCCCCGCAATCAATGCAAAACGTCTGGTCTTCATCGCTTATCTCCCCCTAAATGAATTGCTCATAACTTCTTGCCTCCTGCCTCCTGCCCCACGACACTAGTGCCATTTCACACATCTAGCCTGAGCTTTTTCATTAGCTCTGAGCCCCCGTCTCGGGGGCGGAGGTTCCAGAGTAGGCTTGGTAACACGCGTTAGTCGCCCCCGAGACGGGGCCTGGGAGCAGGCAAGGAAGTCAAGGTCTGTTGTGTGAAACAGCACTAGGATGCCGTGCCCAAACAGCCCAGGTCGAGTCGACCTACACGAAGAACGCGACGGCGACGCCAGTGACGAGCATAAGCAACAGTCCCGGCAGTATCGCGCGCCTGAGCTCAGGAGCGCCAGTCCCGAGAACGATACCCCCCTTTGCCAATGTGTTTGCCATCGCGCCAATCACGACGGCACGAGCGCCTGTAGTTACACTGAGACCCCCTTCTGCGCCGGTCAGCTGCGCCATCGAAAGCGTCACGGCATCCGCGTCAGGGAGACCAGAAATAAAACTGGAAAGATAGACCCCAGCATCTCCGGCGTAGACGCCAGCAGCCTTTGAGACCACCAGCACCACAGCATAGAGAAGCCCAAACTTCAGCGCCGTCCCGAGCTCAAACGGATTTGAGAACGGGACCTCCCCCTCCTCTCTCGTGGGCTGCGAGGTGTAGAGGTAGGCACCGTAGGCCAAGCCCACCAACGACGCAGCCAACATCGATGGCCAAAGCCTTCCGAACAGCTGTGAGTTCAGTGTCGCGGCCTCCACCAGCACACGCAAATAAGTCATAGCCCAAGCTATGATGATCGCCAAGGCAAAGGGATTCGCCAATTCATCCTCTTCTTGACTGCGCTGAGAGAAACTGAGGGTCACTGGCGTGCTGGATATGATACCACCCAAGAAGCCCGTCAAGCTGATTCCCTGCCGCGGTCCGATGAACTTGATCAATACGTACCCGAGAAAACTGATGCCGGAGATCAGAACCACCATCAGCCAGATCTCATGGGGATTGACGACGTTCAGCGGCTCCGGCCCGAAACCACGGTCCGGCAGCAACGGCAGCACAATCACCGTGATGACAGCAAACTTCAGCGTCGCGTATACGTCCTCCCGCGTGATCTGCTGCGCAAAAGCGTGCATCTCCGGCTTGAGCGACAAGAGAACCGTTGCCGCCACGCCGACAGCTGCAGCCAGTGGAAGATAATCCCAGTAGCAGAGAGCCCCAGCGGCAAACACGAGCAACGTCGCCATCTCCGTTGTCAGCCCCAAGCCTCCACGCCGCCGGGCCCCAACAAGATGAGCGGCGACGATCAACGCACCCATCGGTAAGAGCAACCCAACAAGTCCCCAGGGACTTGAGAGCTCATCAGATAGCAACGCGCCAGTCGAGCCTAGCAAGCTGATCAAAGGAAAGGTACGCACCCCTGCAAACAGCTCTTCGTCAGAGCCTCCGTAGGCGTACTCCCGCTGCAAACCGACCAGCACGCCGATAGCCAGCGCCGCACCAAAACGGTAGAAAAGAGCCGTCTGCGTCACCACGTACCTCGACAAGGTTGCTCACTACACGCCCAATCCGTTTTCGCTACCATATCTTGCCCCCTGCATCCTTTCTCCCGCCTCTCGCCTCCTCCATCGTCCCTCCAACGTCTCCCCGTCAAGATATCGTCAGCAACCTAACATCAAGTATAGCACAAAAAAAGAGTCCCAACCGATGGACTCGGTTAGGACTCGTGTTGGGTCAGGTTTGAAACAGTTGGAATTTCGTTGGTCGCGTCGACCCGTTGACTGTTCTAAGCAAAGCGATAAAGCGATAAGGCAGGAGGGTGACGAAGCAAATCGGCGAGAAGCCGGTCCGTCAAGTCTCAGAGGCTGACGAACCGCTCTCCACGAACCGATACCCGACGCCCCGCACGTTCACAATGTAGCGTGGATTCGATGGATTCGGTTCTACCTTCTGGCGCAGCCGGTGGATGTACCACTTGATGATGTCACGCGCCTCCTGTATGTCCTCGGGATCGTAGTCGCGCGCCACACGCACCAACTCTGGGGGGGGAACCACCCGCTGCGCGTTGTCCATCAAATGGACCAACAGCTTGAACTCACGACGCGTCAACTCGAGAGGCTCTCCCTTGTATGTGGCCACATATTTCTGCCGATCGATGAAGAAAGGCCCAAGCTGCATATGCTTCTTCCGGGCCTGTGTCTCGGCATGGGACTCAACGACGCGTTCACGCCTCTCAAGCGCCTCCTCGATCGCCTCGCGGACCTCGTTAGGCTCGACCGGCTTGAGCAGATAGCCATCCACCCCCTCCTCAATCGCCGCCTGGGCCGATTCGAGCGACCCGTGAGCCGTTAACATGATGACGATGGTCGATGGCCAACGCCATCGCACGGCCTCCAAGACGCGCAATCCATCGACCCGCCCGCCCAGTCTTAGATCCAGAAGCATCAGATCGAACCTGTTGTCGCGCAGCGCCTCGAGGGCCTCTTCGCCGCTGGCGGCCGTGGTCACAGTGTGACCTGCTTTCGTCAGCGTCTTCTCCAGAAAGAAACGAATCCCTTGCTCGTCATCTACCACCAGGGTCTTCAACGTCTCAGCCATGCAAGCTCGCTCCTCTCAATCACCTCCGTCTGGCCCTGCGACTCGTCAGTCCATTGTACAACACTGTCCACTTTCTGCCAAGCATGACCCGACGAGAAGCCAGGGCGAGTGCACGGCCTATGCTATTGGGCATAATCTCCTAGACATGATACAATCCGGTCAAGCTAGCTCACGATCTGACGTTCGTTGCGCCACCCACGAATAAGGACTTGATGTGAACAGATTCAAGCATCTCTTTGCTACAACGCGACCGCCCTTCCTGATTCTGACGCCGGCCTGCCTGCTTCTGGGGATCGGCACCGCCGTCTGGACGTCCGAGCATGTCAACGCCCTCTACGCTATCCTGGCCCTCGTCGGCGCGCTGTGTGCCCACATCAGCGTCGACACCCTAAACGAGTACTTCGACTTCAAGAGCGAGTTGGATTTCCACACCAACCGAACGCCCTTCAGCGGGGGGAGCGGAACGCTGCCCGCCCACCCCGATCTGGCCGGACAGGTGCTGGCCCTGGGCCTGATAACCTTGGTGGTGACTGCTGGCATCGGCCTATTCTTCGTCTGGATCTGGGGCTGGGAGCTCCTGCCGCTCGGTCTTCTCGGCCTGCTGATCGTGGTGATCTACACTCCCTGGCTGGCCAAGCTCCCTCTCCTCTGCCTGATTGCCCCCGGCCTCGGCTTCGGGCTCCTGATGGTGATGGGCACCGACTTCGTGCTGACAGGCTCCTATTCTTGGACAGCCTTCGCAGCATCGCTCACCCCTTTCTTCCTCGTGAACAACCTTCTGTTGTTGAACCAGTTCCCCGACGTGGACGCGGACAAGATCGTCGCCAGAAGGCATTATCCCATCGTCATCGGCCGTCGGCCCAGCAGCCTGATATATGGATCCTTCATGCTGCTCGCCTTCGTGGCTATCGTCGCAGGCGTCTCACTTGGGCTGCTGCCTTCTGCCAGTCTCGTGGCCTTGCTCATGCTGGTAGCAGCAGTGCCCACCGTTGTTGGTGCATACCGCCATGCAGAGCACACGCAGAAGCTGGCACCCTATCTGAAGCTCAACGTCGTCATCTGTATTGCGACCCCAGTTCTGATGGCCGTGAACCTGTCCTTGGCGTAGTTGAGAGGAAGTATGGAGGATCAATGAGATACGAGGAATTGAGCGAGATCGTCGCGCAGGCCATCGAGAAGCACAAGGTGCCCGGAGCTGCCGTTGGGGTTCTGCAAGACGGCGACGCCTACACGGCTGGCTTCAGCATCACGCATGTGGATCACCCTCTGAACGTAACCGACGAGACGCTATTTCAGATCGGGTCGATCACCAAGACCTTCACGGCAACGGCGATCGTCCGGCTGGCCGCGCAGGACAGACTCGACCTTGACGCGCCAATCTCCACCTATCTTCCCGACTTCAAGGTCAGCGATGAGGATGCCTCGGCGCGCGCCACGCTGCGCCACGTCCTCACGCACACCGCCGGTTGGGTCGGCGACTTCTTCCTGGACACTGGCGCCGGGGACCGTGCGCTCAGCGACTATGTCACCGGCATGTGTGACCTGGAGCAGCTGGCGCCCTTGGGCCTGCACTACTCTTACAACAACGCCGGCTTCAGCGTGGCAGGACACATGCTTGCCACTGTCAATGGCAGCTCGTTTGTGGAGGCACTGGAGGAACTGGTGCTCGATCCTCTTGGTCTGGAGCGCGTCTTCTTCGACCCCGGGGATGTGATCACCCACCGCTTCGCCGTGGGACATCGGGTTGACGAAGATGTGCCTCTGGTCGCCCGCCCATGGCCGCTGCCTCCATCAGCGTATCCAGCCGGCGGCATCGTCTGCGACGTCTCAACGCTGCTGCGGTATGCCCGCTTCCACCTCGGCGACGGAACCGCCGAGGACGGCACGCGCATCCTCCCCGCGGAGACCGTGTTGCAGATGCGGTCCGCCCAGGCGCCCATCCAAGGCGACAGATCGATCGGCCTGAGCTGGCACCTGGAGGATGTCCAGGGCTTGCGCATCGTCGACCACGGTGGCGGAACCTCAGGGCAGGTGTCTACCTTGATGCTAATCCCGGACCACAACTTTGCCTTCACGATGGTCACGAACGCGGACAAGGGGGGAAGCGCCATCGAGGACGTAAGACGCTGGTTGCTGAAGGAGCAATTCGGGGTCGAACGCGAAGAACCGGAGCCCATCGAGGCAACCGAAGCACAGCTGCGCCCGTTCGTGGGCCTCTATGTGCGCCCCTTCGCGGAGATCGAGTTGGGCATGCTGGCCGGGAAGCTCGTGGGACAGCTTGTCTATCAACAGGGCTTCCCGGACAAGGACGGTCCACCTCCTCCAGACCCGCCGCCTACCTCGCTGACGCTTTGCGCCGAGGACCGTCTGTTGGTGTTGGACGGCCCTCTGAAGAGCACGACGGTGGACGTGATTCGCAAGTCAGATGGCTCCATCGGCTGGCTGCGGATGGGGCGACTCTACAAGCGGGTGTGAGACGAGGCCAATCTCGCCGGATTCGTGCGCCTGCTAACATTCGCATCAAGGGGTTGAATGCATGGGATCACGGAGCATTCCCGACGCCGAATCAATTTGGACGGACCCAACGCTCGATCAGCTTGGTCTGGCGATCCTATGTACTCTGGCCTACGCTGACGTATTTGACTACCCGCTAACGCCCTCTCAGATCCACCGATACCTCCTCGGTCTGAAGATGGATCGTGGCCGTATTCTTGGCGCGCTGGAAGCGGATAGCTGGGCGAGCAGGAGGTTGGAGCGGCACGGCGCGTATGTCACGCTCCCCCAACGTAGGGAGTTGGTGAAGCTGCGCCGACGCCGTGCAGAGGTCGCAGCCCAGATGTGGCCTCTTGCCTTGCGCTACGGACGAGCGATCGCCGCCCTACCGTTCGTGCGAGCCGTCATGCTCACCGGAGCCCTGGCCGTAGGCAACGTGGTACCTGGCGACGACATCGATTTCCTGATCGTCACAGCACCCGGTCGGCTCTGGCTCACGCGGGCCATGGTCATCGGCTTGGTGGTCAAGCCCGCCGCACGAAACGACCACGAGGTCTGCCCCAACTACCTGCTCTCCGAGCACACGCTCGACTTCGAAGAGCATAACTTGTATGTCGCTCACGAGCTGGCACAGATGGTGCCGCTGGCGGGCCTGGACATCTACCACCGCATGCAAGCGGCAAACCACTGGACGACGCGTTTCCTCCCTAACGCAACCGGACTGCCTCGACCCATCGAGCCGCTCGTGGCCTCGCGCTCCTCCGCACGCTCGCTGGCCGAGATCGCGCTGGGCACGTTTGTGGGCGGCCAGCTGGAGCGCTTCGAACGAAGACGCAAGATCCGCCGCTTCGTCAAGCAGGGAGGGGACACGGACACGGCCTGCTTCAGTGTCGACCGCTGCAAGGGCCATTTCGAGAGCAATGAGCATGCCATTCTGAAGTCCTTCGACGAACGCCTGCGTGCCCTGGCGGATCCGTAGACCCATGATGACAGCAAACAGCGTGGAATGGGAGCCTATGTCTGACCTAATGCTGGTGAACCCGCTCTTTCTGCACAGTGACCCGGTGGAATCCCGTCTGATGACCCCCTATTTTCCCCTGGGCCTGCTCTATCTCGCCGGGGCCGCCCGCGAGGCCGGCCACGACGTGACCATCTTCGACGCCATGTTCGCCGAGGGCGACGACGCCTTCCTCAGTGCCTTGGAGCGAGAGCGCCCTCAGATCGTCGGGCTCTCGGTCCTGGCCACCGTCCGCGAGGCGGCCCTTCGCCTGGCAGCCCTGGCCAAGGCATGGGGCGCTACCGTCATCGTGGGCGGGGCAGATCCCACAGCCCGCCCTGACCTCTACCTGCAGCAGCAAGCCGGAGGGGTGTTTCTCGTCGACGTCGCTGTCATCGGCGAAGGCGAGGATACGATTCTGGAGATCCTGCCTCCCTTGCTCGAGGGAGAGCATCCTGCTGCTGCGCTGGGTGAGGTGCAAGGTGTGGCCTACCGCGATGAGATGGATCAGATGGTCCAAACGCCAAGACGCCCCCTCATCGAAGACATAGATCGCCTACCCCTCCCGGCCCGGGATCTCCTCGACATCGAGCAGTACCGTCGGGCCTGGCGGAGCGCGCACGACCACTTCTCTCTCTCAATTATTGCTACCCGCGGCTGCCCCTACGGCTGTAGCTGGTGTCAGAAGAGCGTCTTTGGTCGTAGTTTCCGCCCTCGCTCGCCGCAGTCCGTAGCCGACGAGATGGCCCGCATCAAGCAGGCGTATCGGCCTGACCAGATCCGCATCGTCGACGACGTCATGGGCATCAATCGCGACTGGGTGCGCGCCTGGCACGACGCCTTGCTCGAGAAGGACGCGGCTGTCCCTACAGCCGTGACCCCCTTCGAATGCCTCAGCCGCGTCGACCTCATGGACGAGGAGATGGCCCGCCTGCTGAAGGACGTCGGCTGTCGTCGCATCCATTTCGGCGCGGAGTCCGGATCGCAGGCCGTGCTCGACGCCATGAACAAGGGCATCACGGTCGAGCAGATCGATCAAGCCGCCGAGCTCTGCCGACGGCTCGGCATCGAGACCTACTTCTACATGATGGTCGGCTATCCAGGCGAGACGTGGTCAGACCTGGAGCGCTCCGTGAGCCTGCTGCGGCGAACGCGCCCCGACGCGTTCAGCACCACCATCGCCTACCCCCTGCCGGGCACGCCGTTCTACGAGGAGGTGCGCGACCGTCTCACGTTCGAGGGAGAGCACGCACCAGACTGGACACACACCGCCGAGAACCGTGTGCTGTTTGAGCGTGGACGCTTCAGCACGCTGTTCTACCGCCGCGTCATCCGCTGGTTCCATAGTGAGTGGCGCGACGCGCGCCTGAAGGCTGGCGAACAGGCCTCGCTCCTGGGCCGGATGAAGGCTAGGCTGGGGCTGTGGCGCGACCGTCTCCTGGTGAACGCCATCGCACGACTGCCTGGCGCCGCAACCTCCCGTTTTCGGCCCACGGTGGAAGGGTGACGTGAGCACAATCCAGGCTGACGCGTCCCCCAGGCCGCCCAACCAGGCCCGCCGCACGGCGCTTGTCAACAAAGCCAAGCAGGGTCTCTTCCTCACCTTCATCACGCTGATCCTCGTCTTTCCCTCGCCCACCAGGGGCCCACTCAACTGGCTGCCCATCGTCCAGGTCCCCGGCATCGATGAGGCTCCGGTGGCCTTGGGACCGCTCGTCCTGCTGCCCGGGCTGGCCCTCATCGCATGGTTCCTCGCTCGCGCCCTTGAACGTCCCTCGCGACCCTGGCGCTGGGGCAGGCCCGGCATCGCGCTCCCCCTGGCCGGGCTGACCTTGCTGATGCTGCTCAGCCTCAAACCAGCCCTCAACCGACGCACGGTGCTCGTCACCCTCGCCCTGGGCCTGCTCTGGTGGGTCTATCTGTTCATCGTCAACGAGGCCCCAAGCCTGACGATTCCGCTGACGCTTCTGATCGCGATACAGAGCAGCGTCGCAGTGGGCCAGTTTGCGCTTCAGGGAGACCTGGGGCTCAGCGCGCTGGGGGAGCCCACGCTGGATCCCGAGATATCCGGCATCTGTGTGCTCTTCGCCCGCGGTCAACGTTGGCTCCGTGCCTATGGCCTCAGTGGTCACCCCAACCTACTCGGCGCAGTGCTTTCGATCTCGCTGCTTCTTATCATCGACGACACCACCATGAAAGAGAAGCGAAGCGACATAGCCAAAGCGTGCGGCTGGGCACGGTCCTGCCCTGCTCACAGCCCCCGTCTCGGGGGCGCTGCCAAAGCGTGCGGCTGGGCACAAGTCTGGTTTACACTGGTCGTCAGCATTGGCCTCCTGGGATTGCTGACCACCTTCTCTCGCAGCGCCTGGCTCGCCTTCGGCGTGGGCCTGCTAGGCTTGCTGTTGAGCTTGGCGCTGACCACTATCCGCCGCCTACGCGACCCTGGAGAGAAGAAGCTCACCCATCTTCTCTCCAAGGGACTGAAACCACATTGGCGGCACGTGCAGATTGTCATACCTGTTGCGCTGGCCTTGGTCTTCTTGCTCCTATACCACGACCTGGTCGCCAGCCGCTTCCTGCACCTGGAAACGCCCATCGAGGCGCGCTCCGTCTCAGATCGACAAGTGGATGCGAACTTGGCCCTACAGCTGATCAAGCAGCACCCCTGGCAGGGCGTGGGGGTGAACAACTACCTGGTCGCCGTCCGCGCCATCGAGACCGATTCACGCACCGTGCACAACGTCCCATTGCTGATCGCGGCCGAGCTCGGTCTGCCAGGGGCCGCCCTCTGGATCTGGCTGGCTCTGAGCGGCCTCACCCGCCCTCAGTCTCCGGCCTGGGCACCGTGGATCGCTATGCTGATCACCGGCCTCTTCGACGTTGCCCTCTTCCCGACCAACAGCTGGTACGCCGCCACCGTCTTCGGCCTCCTCGCCGCTCACACCTCCCTCCCGCGCCGGAACCGCGTGGCGAAAAGGGATGACCCACCCATGATGACGAACGCCGTATCGATCAGGGACGATGGAGACCGTGAGCCGTAGATGTCTGTGCGCAGCCGTCTTGGCCGGTCTCTCGTTGCTCCTGGTCAGCTGCCGCGCAGTGGTCAGGCCGCCGCGCGATCTGGCGACCGACCATCGCTTCAGGCCAACCAGCGATCCGGTCATCTCCTCGCCCGTGGCCTGGGACGCCGACGGAGACGGGAGAATGGAGATCGCCGTCGGCTCTTGGGATGGGCACTTCTACCTCCTCGACACCGAGCTGCACGATCTGCCGGGATGGCCCAAATGGAGTCGCCGTGGCTTCTTCTCCTCCCCGGCTCTCGCGGACCTAGATCTCGACGGCGCCATGGAGATCGTCGTCGGTTCGGATCGCGGCCTTCTGTACGGCTGGAACCACGACGGCTCGTCCGTCACCGGATTCCCTGTCGACCTTGGCGGCGAGGAGATCTGGTCATCGCCCACAGTACTGGAGGGTCCGCTGCTCGCCATCGGCGGAGACGAACACATGTTTCTCCTCACCGCCGGCGGAGAGAACGTCGCTGGCTGGCCCAAGCCGATGAACGGATGGGCCGATGCCACCGCCGCCAGCGACGGGGATCTGCTTGTCATCACCTCCCTCACCAGAGGCGACCCATCGGAAGGGTGGCTCACGGCCTGGACCCTGGTCGGGAACGGTCCACGTGGAGAGCAGATTCCCGGTTTCCCGGTGGCGCTGACGCGCGACTCCGACTCATCACCTGCCCTGGCCGACCTCGACCAGAACGGCGAGAGATGGATGATCTTCGGCGACGACGATGGGTACCTTCACGTCATCGACGCGCAAGGGCAAGACCGGGAGGGGTTCCCAGTGCGCACCATGGGCGTCATCTCGGGGCCGACCCCGACGCCGCACCCACCCGGCGGCAACGTCCACGCCATCGAAGCCTCACCCGCCGTGGCTGATCTCGACGGAGACAGCGCCTTCGAGATCGTCGTCGGAAGCTGGGACGGGCGGATCTACATCTGGGACGACGCCGGATGTCCCCTTCCCGGATGGCCCATCCAGGTCGACGATCAGATCATCTCCTCCGCCGCGCTCGTCGACCTGAACGGAGACAATGCGCTCGACATCGTCGTCGGCTCAAAGGATGGGAACCTGTATGGCTGGACAGCCGAGGCCGAGCCGCTTCCCGGCTTTCCGCACAATCTGGGAGCACACGTCTTCTCCTCACCCTGGGTCGGGGATCTGGAGGGAGACGGACGCGCCGACATCGTGGTGGGTGCGGACAACGGCATCCATCTGCTGCGTGACGTTGGGCCGTTGGGCCGTCGCGCCTGGCCGATGTTCCACCGCGACTCTCAGCACACTGGAGCCGTCCCATAATGGCTCATGCACACAGCGTGACGACGCTGCCATCCGACCCGCCATGCTCACCACCGACACGAAGGACTGAGCTATGAGGCGCCGGCTGGCTTACGCGCTGATCACTCTGGTCCTCGTTCTCCTGCTCCTGGTCGCCGTCCGGGAGCGATACGCGCCGCGGCTCACACTCCACCTCAAGGACCTCGTGATCCAGTCGCCGAGCGCCCTTGACGGAAAACTAACTGACTCCCTGGGTCTCCGGCTCTACACCACCACCCGCCCCCACGTGGGCAAGATCGCCGCGCTGCAGAAAGGCCTCGTGCTCGTCCACGAAGGCCGGGAGCTGATCGAGGAGGGCTACGGGTTCGGCCTGCCCATCGTCGAGGCTGATGGCGCTGCCCACATCTCTCGGCACGCCACGACCTCCTTGGTCTGGCACGGAGGACAGCTCACCATGGTCAAGGCCTACCGCATTGACGTCGTCGACCGTCCCACGCGCCCGCTTCGTGTGAAGTATGCCGATGTCGCCCCCCTGGGCACGGTGGTCTTCAGCTATACGATTCGCACACCCGACGCGATTGAGGTCACAGTCGACTTCAGCGGGCTCGACGCCGACTGGGAGCGGGCCTATCTGATGAACGAGCAAGGGGCTCGCGCCTTCACCCAATACGTGAATCCCACCGGCGAAGCGTTGAACGCCACCCAGGTGGGCATCTGGGAGGAGACGGCAGCGCCCTTCGGCTGCTGGGAGGCGCCCGCGCACGGGATCCGCTTCTGCGTTGAGGCATCGCCCGGACAGCGAGGCTTCGTGGGGCGGGAGCGCTATCGACAGTACAACTGGCTCGGCTTCTACACACTCTCCTGGTCGGGCATCGACATCGCAGTCGACGCACCACGGGACACCTATACGTACACCATTCGCGTGCAGGAGGGCGTCAAGCCGTGACTCGGCCAACCGACCGACGAGATCAGCAGGGCAGAATCCCCAACGTCATCCCGATTCTTCTGCTGATCTTGGCTGCTGCTTCGGCCCTCCGCTTCTTGGGCCTCAGCGCCTTGTCCTTGATCGGCGACGAGAGCTACTACTGGCTCTGGTCCCTCCATCCCGCCTGGGCCTACTATGACCACCCGGCTGGCGTCGCCCTCCTGATACGAGTCAGCACCGCGCTGGGCGGCTCCACGCCGTTTGGCATACGCTGGCTCAATGGTCTGACGGGTGTGGCGTGCGTGGTGCTCACCTGGCTGGTGGGAGAGCGCTTGCTGTCGCGCCGAGCGGGGCTCCTCGCGGCAGCCGCCGTCGCCGTGGGCGCGCCGTTTCTCATCACCTCCCGCTTCGTCTACACCAATGCCCTAACCCTGTTGCTCATGCTGCTGAACATCCTCGCCTTCTGGCGAATGGTGAGGGAGGACGCCGGCATGGCCGACGGGCTAGCGTTTGGGTTCACCATAGCGCTGCTGTTCAACACCAAGTACAGCGCCTACGTCTACGCCCTGGCTCTCATGGCCGCGCTGCTCCTCGACCACCGGCACCTTCTTCGCACGCCCAGGCTCTGGGTCGGAGCTGGCGTCGGAGCACTGGGCTTGGCGCCCGTCGTCGCCTGGAACCTCGGGCACGACTGGGCATCCTTCCGCTGGCAGCTCGCCCACGTGACCCGGGCCACCGTACACCGTGCGGGCCTGCTCGGGAACGCGCATCACGCCTGGGCCTACCTGACCGGGCCGCTGATCCTGCTGGGCGCTGCGGGCCTTTGGCGGGTACGCACTGCTGCGGAGCGCTTGCTGACGCTTCTGGCCCTGTTCCTGCTGATCCCCGTCGTCGTAAGCCCAATCAACAGCCCCCGTAACCTGAGCACGGGCCTTGTGCCGCTGCTCCTGCTCGCCGGCACCCGCCTCCCGCGCGACACAGCAACCACGCTCCAGCGGGCCGCAGCTGTTGCGTTCGCCTCACTCCTCCTTGGGGTGGCCCTCTTCGGTGTCGGCACGGTCGTCAACCTGGGCGGGCCATCGCCTCTCCCTCACAGCAGCATCGTCCCTGCCATTCGACGGGACGCTGCGGGTTGGCCGGCGCTGGGAGCGCTCCTCGAGCGGGAATCAGCCCCCATCTTTGCCCTCGACTACAGCATCGCAGCTCAGATCCGTTACTACGCCAGGCGGCCCGCCTTCACCGCTTGGGGACAGTACCGTATGTGGGGCATCCCCCCTCTCCAGGACGCGACGGTCGTGGCCCTCGACTACCTGGATCCCGAGCTTGTAACACAGCGTCTCCAGGACGCATTCCAGCGCGTCGAGGGACCGGACCGGCTCACCTTCACGGAGTCAGGGGCCACCAAGGTGGTCCACGTCTGGCAGGCCCGTGGTCTGCGGTGGGATCAGCAGACCTTCCTGCGACGTTTCGACTTCCTGACCATGCTCGAGGAAACAGGCTAGTGGATCAGGCCGTCGAAACCCGACAGGCCGTCATCCGGGTTAGCAGGAACGCTGCCGCGCGGCTTGGCGCTCAGGTAGCGGCCAAACTGCTCTCCTTGATCCTTTTGGCGCTGATCACCCGCCATGAGGGATCGGCGGGGCTGGGACGTTACGTCCTCGTCACCACGATGGTGGGGCTCGCTGTGGCCATCACCGACCTGGGCCTGAGTATGCTCCTGACGCGCGAGGCGGCGCGCCAGCGCTCACCCTCCTGCCGACAGCGGCTGCTGGGAGATCTGCTTTCCCTTCGCATGGCGCTGGCCGCCTTGGGCGCGGGCATACTGGTCGCTCTAGCCTGGGTCCCGCTGTTCCCCGCCGAGACCCAACCCCTCCTTCACCTTGGGGCGCTGTCCCTGCTGCCGAAAGCCGCCGCAGGAACCTTGGGCGGCTTCTTCAACGGCTGCCAGCGCATGGACGTCGCCAGCGCCATCGACGTCGCCGCCCGCTTGCTCACCTTGGCGGGGGCGGTGCCGGCTCTGAAGGTTGGCTTCGGCGTCCCTGGCGTGCTGGTCTGCACGGCGGCTGCAGACGCCGTGGGCGTCCTCATCTACGGCGTCGTCCTCTGTTCCTGGCACCTGCTGCCTCGCCTACGTCTCGCTGCTGCCCAATGGGGGGATGCTCTGTCGGATGCCTATCCCTTCGCCGTGACGGGCATCATCGCCATGGCCTATCGACGCCTGGACCTCGTGATGCTCAGCGCCTGGCAGGGGGACGTGGCCGCAGGCCAATACGGCGCGGCCTACAGGCTGTGGGAGACGGTGGGCTTGATCCCCGCCAGTCTACTGGATGCCACATTCCCCGAGATGGCACGCCTGGCGCAGGAGGGCGTGGGCCACAGGCGGCTGCGCCGGTTGATCCGTCGCACCGGCCCTTTGCTCCTGGCCGGCGGTCTGCTCCTCTCCATTGTCGGCATGGCCCTGGCCGGGACGCTCGTGCCCCTCGTCTACGGGCCCGCACAGGCGCACGGGAGCGCCGTGACGGCCTTTCGCATCCAGGTCTGGGCCATCCCGGCCATGTTTCTCTACCTCCTCAACGGCCACACCCTCTATGCCCTGGGACGCCAGCGCTCGGTGACGGGTGCCATGGCAATCGTCGGACTCGTGAACGTGGGCCTCAACCTGCTCGTCATCCCCCGCTGGAGCACGCTCGGCGTCAGCACGGTCGCCCTCTTCTCAGCCTGGCTGCTCTGGGCGCTGCTCTCGGTGCTCGCCCGGCGGGCGCTGCGGACCAAGAAGGACCGATGAAGCCAGACTACCTGGACACTGCACGTGCCTTCGATGCTGTCGCGTCGCACTACGACGCGGTCTACGGTCCGCAGGGAAACGCAGTGATGACGTGGATGCGCCAGGAGAGTCTGGCGCTGCTGAAGGCGACGTTCCCCCGCGGCAGCCACCTGTTGGAGATCGGCTGCGGCACCGGAGAAGAGGCCTTGGCGCTGGCCAGATCTGGACGGCGCGTGCTGGCCACGGACATCTCTCCGAGGATGGCGTCATTGACGCTGGCCAAAGCGCGGGCCGCCGATCTGGGCCACCGCGTGGCAGCCCTGGCCGTGCCGGCGGCCGGCATAGAAGCACTCCATCCACCAACCTCCTTCGACGGCGCCTATGCCAGCTTCGGTGCCCTCAACTGTGAGCCACACCTTGAGCGCCTCGGCACGGCGCTGGCCCGCCTGATCAAGCCAGGCGGCGCTTTCGTCTGCTCGGTGATGGGACGCTGCTGCCCATTTGAGATGGCCTGGTTCCTCCTCCACGGCCGCCCGCGCCTGGCCTTCCGGCGCCTCCACCGGGGCTGGCAGGCCGCGCCCGTCGCCGGCACCGAGGACGTCGAGGTCTCCGTGGCCACACGCTACCTCTCCGTTCGAGACGTGAAGCAGGCCTTCTACCCCGCCTTCACCGTCGAGCGGACGCTCTCGCTCCCCCTGCTACTGCCGCCGCCCTACCTGGACGCCACCTTCCGGAGCTACAGGGCTCTCTTCCGCACCCTGGACCGTCTGGAGCAGCAGCTGCGCCAGCGTTGGCCCTGGCGGCTCTGGGGTGACCACGTCGTGCTGGTGCTCCGGAGAGCGTCTTCGCCGACGTGACCCCCGCGCCACAGCCCCTCCGCTCCCAAGGGATCGTCAGATCCCCGCCTACCGGACAGTTGAAGGCAACCCGGATCTACGGACCATACGTATCCACCAGGTAGTCTAGGAGGGTCCCTCGTTCAGATTCAGAAAGCTGTACCCCGTAACCCACCATGCGATCCACCGTGGACACCCACGCATCGCGGGACTTCTGCGCGCTCTCCACCCGACCCAGACCGTGGCATGCTGTGCAGCGCGCCTCCAGCAGCACCTGGCCTTCCGGCTCAGCAGGCTCAGCCGTCGGTTCGGGCGTTGCTGTCGGTTCCTCCGGTTCCGCTGTGGCCGTCGGTTCCTCCGGTTCCGGCGTGACCGTCGCTGAAGGCTGCGACTCGGTCGGCTCGGCCGTGGGCTCCTCCGTCGCGACAACCTCGGTGGACTCCGTGGCTTCCGCCGTAGCCGTTGGTTCCGGACGTTCCGTGGCGACAGGTGTGGCGGTGCTGACCTCTGTCGCAGCCGGCCCACATCCCTGAGCCGCAACAGTCGTCGCCAGCAAGAAAACAATGAGCAGATAGGTTCTTCTAGGCATAGACCACTCCTTACACACCACTATGATGATTGGCCATCCAATCGCTCGAAGGGGATCGACAGATCCCCATTCACGTCTATGCTATCACATGAAAGGGTGGCGTCAAGCGCCCCGCCAGGCATACACCTGCGAGGCAACGATTCACCTCATTGCCCCTACGCTCCAGCCGGACTGGCGTGTGCTGCTTGGAAGCGAAGCGGCCTGAGCCATGACCCGGCGATTTCGCATCCAACATGGCGGATCGCAAGCTCTTCCCGAGTCATCCGCCAGGAGCGGCAGGTGAACAGTTACCTCGCGAGAAACCAATTTCGGTGATACAATCCACCGGCAATCGTCATACCTGAATTGGAGGTAGTCGTGCCCAAGGGACACAAGGCAGCCAGCATCGTAGCAGATATCACAGCGCACGTCCAGACGGCAGGTGAGATGGCCTTGCAGGAACAGCGTGCCATGGACGTCTCGGACCGCAGTTACAAGGCCGACAACTCTGTGGTCACCGAGGCTGACCGAAAGGTCGAGGCCTTCCTGGTCGAGCGCATCAGCGATCTCCACCCAGAGGCCAACATCATCACCGAAGAATCACGGCATCCCTTCGATCCAGAAAAGACGCTCACCTTCGCCATCGACCCCATCGACGGCACAGACGTCTTCAGTCAGGGCATGCCCGGCTGGTGCGTCTCCGTCGGTCTGCTCGACCGCGTCCTGACCCCTATCGCAGGCGTCATCTTCGCCCCGCGACTCCACCTGCTGATCGTCGCCAATGGCAATCGTGGAGCCACGTTGAATGGATCAGCCATAGAAAGGGTAAGCGAAGGAAGCGGCACGGGGACGGACTTGGCGGCTGAAGCGACATCCGCGCTTCCGCCGCCGCAACCAGCCCAGCCCATCTCCACCCACTCCAACCTGATGGTCACCTCCCGGATCCACAAACAGCTCGACCTGAGCGGCTACATAGGTAAGATCAGGGGGATCGGCAGCGCCGCTCTACATCTCTGCTTCCATCTCATCTATCCCGTCGTCATCGGCGCACTGGAAGGCCCCGGGATCCATATCTGGGACATCGCAGCGGCCCACGCCATCAACCGTGCCCAAGGACATGATCTCGCCTATCTGAACGCCGACCTGATCGACTACACCTCTATGGTCGATGGGGGACCAGGCGCCGACGTCGTGATGGCCGGGCGCGAACCGGTCCTTCAAGCGTTAAGAGATGTGCTGACAAGGCTGACACCCGAGTGATGCCACCCATTCGAGGGAGAGCACGCGCCAGATTGGACCCATACGCTCTTACTCCAGGGGATCACCAGATCCCCGCGAGTGCGTCCACGACTATGGCGGCCCTCGTTTCACCAAAATTGACTTTTGAGAGAGGATATTGTAGAATAAGGTCAAATCATAGGATGACCGCCCTCGGGTACAGGGGAGAGGCCGCCTCCAAGCGGACACCGAAGGGGCAAGTCGCTGCGACCGGCTGATCGCAGCGACGAAACTCTCAGGTCACAGGACCCTGTACCTTGGCACTCTGGAAAATCCTGGAAGCAGATCCCGGGGCCCTGGGTAAGTCCCAGTAAGCCAGTCCGGGACAGCGCTAAGGATACCGAAGGGGCAACCCCAACAGTCATTCGGGAGGAATCTCTCAGGTGGGAGACAGAGGACGCACAGCCAAGAGGCTGATGCGTCCTTTTTTCGATAGATGAGCCCCGGTGACGTGGGAATCAGAGCAAACGTCTAGAATTAGCAGGCGATTTACAGAGTGTTCACCAGCCTCGAGCCGGGCAATGCCGATCTATCAACTGATACGATCACTTCACACGCGATTCACTGAACAGGAGGTTCACGATGTACAGAAAGCTCTTCACCCCAGGACCCACGCACGTTCGCGATGAGATCCTGGAAGCACAGACCACACCCGTCATTCACCATCGCGCTCCGGAGTATGCCGCGCTGCACAAGAGCGTGACGGAGAAGCTCCAGAAGCTCCTCTACACCGAGCAGCGCGTCTACCTCTTCACCTCATCATCTACCGGCGTCATGGAGGGGACCATCCGCCAGGCCACGAACAAGAAGATCCTCAACACCATCAACGGCGCCTTCTCGGCCCGCTGGCACACCATCTGCGAGGCAAACGGCATCCCCACAGGTACCGTGGAGGCGGAATGGGGCCAGGCCATCACCCCCGACATCGTCGACGAGGCGCTCGCCAGCGGCGAGTACGACGCTATGACCGTGGTCTTCAATGAGACCTCGACCGGCCTGTTGAACCCGGTCGACGAGATCGCGGAGCTCGTCCACGAGAAGTACCCGGATGTGCTGATCCTGGTCGACGCCGTCAGCGGCATGGCCGGGGCCAAGATCGAGTTCGACGCCTGGGGCCTGGACGTCTGCCTGGCCGGCACGCAGAAGTGCTTCGCCCTGCCCGCGGGGCTGACCATCTGCGCCGTCAGCGACCGGGCGCGGGAGCGCGCCTTGGACGTGACCAACAAGGGTTACTACTTCTCCTATGAGCAGATGGACAAGAAATACGAGAAGCATCAAACCCGCGCTACACCATGCACCAGCCTGATCGAGGCGCTAGACGTCCAGTTGGAAGATATCATGGTACTGGGGCTGGAGAACCGCTGGAAGCGCCATCAGGAGATGGCAGCCTACGTCCAGGATTGGGCACGCGAGTACTTCGGCCTCTTCTCCGACGAGCGCTACTTGTCACCCACAGTGACCAACGTGAAGAACACCCGCGGCATCAGCGTCGCCGATCTCAACGCCGAATTGGCCCTGCGAGGCGCGCAGATTTCCAACGGCTACGGCCCGCTCAAGGAGAAATGCTTCCGCATCGCCCACATGGGCGACTTGACGCTTACCGACCTGAAGTGGCTGACGGACCAGATTGAGGACATCCTGGATCTGTAACCCCTCACCTGATAAGGAGACACGACTATGAAGCTGATTGTTTGCGACCCGTTAGACCCGCAAGCGGTTGCAGCGATGCGCGAGGGCGGCGTTGACGTCGACGTGAACGACGACGTCACCCTGGACGAGCTGATGGACATCATCCCCAACTATGAGGCGATGGTCGTCCGCAGCCGCACCAAGGTACGCGAGCCCCTCATCGACAAGGCAACCAACCTGAAGGCCATCATCCGCGCCGGCGTCGGCCTCGACAGCATCGACGTCGACTACGCCGAGGAACACGGCATTGAGGTGCGCAACACGCCGGCCGCCTCGTCGAACGCCGTCGCCGAGCTGGCCGTCGGATACCTCTTCGCCCTCGCTCGCCCCATCGTTCAGGCCACCGTGTCGATGAAAGAGGGCAAATGGGAGAAGAAGAAACTCAAGGGGACCGAGCTGGCTGGCAAGACCCTGGGCCTGGTTGGCTTCGGCCGCATCGGCAGCCTGGTCGGCGAGAAGGCGGCAGCCCTCGGTATGGAGGTGCTCTTCCACCGCCGCACGGACATCGAGTGCGACTTCGCCACCCAGGTGCCGCTGGATGAGCTGTTCGAGCGCTCGGACTACATCTCGCTCCACGTCCCGCACACGCCCTCCACGCACTACCTCATCGGCGCGGAGGAGTTCGCCAAGATGAAGGACGGCGTCAAGATCGTCAACTGTGGCCGCGGAGGCACCCTGGACGAGGATGCTCTGCTGGCGGCCATCGAGAGCGGCAAGGTCGCTGGCGCTGCCCTAGACGTCTACGAGGACGAGGCAGAGGAGCGCGGCGCAAAGCTGATGGCACTGCCGGAGGTCATCGGCTCGCCGCATGTCGGCGCCGGTACCGTCGAGGCCAAGGCGCGCGTCGGCGAGGAGACGGCCAGCATCGCCATTGAGATTGCGAATCGTTAGGCTGGATTAGCGATGCAGGGAAGCTGCCAACAGCGCGCTTCCCTGCATCCGAGATAGAGACAGGAGGTGACTTTATGGCAATCATCAAGCCCTTCCGAGGCACTCGATACAACCCACAGAAGATTGACGACCTTTCCTGCGTCATTAGCCAGCCCTACGACCGGGTGCGCCATGGGCTGCAGGACAAGTATTACGAGCAGAGCCCCTACAACGTGGTACGCATCATCAAGGGAAAAGAGACGCCTGAGGACGACGCCGACGACAACGTCTACACCCGCGGCCGAGAGCACTACGAGACCTGGCTGAACGAGGGCGTGCTGATGCGCGAAGATGAGCCGGCGCTTTACGTCCTGCGGCAGAACTTCACCCTGCCCGATGGCACTCAGAAAAGCCGACAGGGCCTGGTCGCCGCATTCCAGCTGAGCGCGTTCGACGAGGGTGTCGTCCTTCCCCACGAGCGCACGCACTCCGGCCCCAAGGTCGATCGCCTCAACCTGATGCGAGCCACGCAGGTCAATTTCGGGCATATCTTCATGCTCTACCCCGGCGATCGGATCAATGAGCTGCTGAACGAAGCCGTCGAAAGGACAGAGGGTCTTGAGGCCCGGGATCTGTTTGAGAAAGACGTTCTACAGCAATTCTGGGCCGTGACCGATGCGGAGATCGTCGAGGCCGTGGTGGAGGAGATGGCGCCCAAACAGAACCTGATCATCGCCGATGGCCATCACCGCTACGAGACGGCCCTCAACTACCGCGACGAGATGCGGGAGCACCATCCCGACGCTCCGGGCAACGCTGGCTTCAACTTCCGCATGGTGACCATGGTCAGCATGCAGGACCCCGGACTGGTGATCCTGCCCACCCACCGTCTGATCCACTCCTACGGCAAGATGAGCACATCGGAGATCCTGGAAGAGACGAAGGAGAGCTTCAACCTGATTTCGGTGGACAGCCGAGAGGAGCTTGAAGCAGCCCTGGACAAGGCCACACCGGACCATCCGCGCTTCGGCCTCTACAGCGGTGGATTCACCGTTCTGGAGCTGAAAGACCCGGATGTGATGGATAGACTGCTGCCGGGACGAGATCCAGCCTGGCGCATGCTCGACGTCAGTGTGCTACACGAGTTGCTCATCGAGCGAGTGATGGGCATCAGCAAGGAAGCCGTGGAGCGCAAGGAGAACATTGAGTATCTGCGCGACCCGCAGATGGGCTATGACGCGGTCGACGAAGGCGACGCCGACTTCCTCTTCATCCTGAACCCAACCCGGATGGAACAGGTCCGCGCCTGCACCGCCGCCGGGGAGAAGATGCCGCAGAAGTCGACCGACTTCTATCCCAAGGTGATCAGCGGCATGGTTATGATGCCCATTGAGGTGGAGGAACGGCTCTAGACATCCGACAACTGAAGACGACAAGATAAGTGAGAAACGACTGAAGTCGTTACTACGGCCATCGCCAACTGCAGCCGGCGAGGCTTCGTAGCAGCGACTTCAGTCGCTCTCGGGGCCTCTCCCAATCGAGAGGAAAACAACCGAAGTCACTACTACTTCACCCTTCCATGAGCTTTTCATAGGCCCCTTGCCAGAAGCTCGGCTCGCGCGTCATTCGCCTCACCGTGATGTCGGCGAAATGGGGCGCTAGCTTCGCCAAAAGCACCGGAAGATCGTGCCACCGTTCTTCGTAGATCAAAGCGCTTAGCTGATCGGCCATAGGATCCAACCAGGTCCACTCTCGGCTGAAGCGCTCCGCCTTCATCCAATAATCACGCTTCTCCCACGCCCGGACGGTCTGATCCACCGTGTCGGCCATGCCCTGCAGACAGAGAACGATAAGCGCGACCTGGTCCTTCGCCTCGCGGTCGACCCGATCCTTCTGACTCAGCCGACGCAGCATCTCGGCGATGGAGCGCCGGTAATGATGGCGCGTCTTCCCCGGTGTCTCGGTGTAGATGATGCGACTCAACTCAATCCTCCACACCCATCCACGGCGGCCGCGCCCCTTCCGCCTCCGGGAAGCGGGTCAGAACCGTGGCCTCAATGGGCAGCTGCACGCGGTTGCGACGCAGGAGCGCCTCGTCCAACGACTTGCCCCGCAGCGGGAAGATAGCGATGGGCGTCTCGGGGACGTTGTACCGCCTCTGCACAATAGCCAGACCGACCAGATAGCCGTCTTGGTCGATGGAGCAGCTGGTCACGTTGCCGATCTCACGCCCTCGGCGGTCGACGACGGGATCGCCTGTATCGGGCCTCCGGGTCCCTTTCTCATTCACGCGGAAGCGGATCAGCTCGCGCTCCCGACTGTCCTCCTGGGCCAGCAGGGCGCTCCGCCCCACGAAGAACGGCTTATGGTACTTGACGTACCCCGGGAAACCGGCCTCAACAGGGCTGATGTCGAAGTGCCCGGCGAGCTCGTGGCCGTAGAGGGGCAGGCCGGCCTCGATGCGCGTCGAGTCACGGCACGCCAGACCACATGGCTTCACGCCGAGGGGTTCGCCGGCCTCCAAGATGGCGTTCCACAGCGCCTCGGCCTGGTCCGGGTGGACGAGGATCTCATACCCCCACTCCTCCCCCGTGTAGCCGGTGCGGGCGATCACCAGATGGATTCCGGACAGCTCACACTCGATCAACTCGGTGCGGCGTACCCGTGCCAGGTCCGCCTTGAGCTCAGGATCGTCGGTCAAGCTCTGCAGGATCTCCAGGGAGGCCGGGCCCTGGAGGGCCATGTCGCGTTTCTGATCGGCGCCCACCGCCGGATCCTTCAGATTGCGCAGGGTCGCCGGGGCCTCCACCTCCAGCCAGGGCCGACCGTGGTCGATCAGCGCCCGCCGATCGTTCACCGCGTTGAGCCAGTCCCAGTCCTTATCCTCGTTCGAGGCGTTCACCACCATGTAGAAGTGGTCGGCAGCCACGCGGTAGATGATGCCATCGTCGATGACGCTGCCGTCGGGCTCGAGAAAATAACCGTACATCGACTGACCGTCCGTGATCCAGGCGGCGTAGTTGGAGAAGACCACGTCCAGGAACGTGATCGCGTTGGGGCCGGTCACCTCAAAGACCCCCATGTGCCCCACGTCGAAGAGCCCTGCCGCCTCTCGCACCGCCTGGTGCTCCTCCTTGACCGAGGAGTACCAGACCGGCATCTCCCATCCGGCGAAGGGGACCATGTTGGCGCCCATCGCCTTGTGGACCTGATTGAGGGGCGTCCGCTTGAGGTCCTCCCGCTCGGGTTCTTGCCAGGACCACCGCTCTTTGTCGATCTCAGGACCGAACCGCTCCAGCTGCGACTGCCCGACGAAGTACATCTTGTCGAGATCGAAGCGCTCCGGGTGGGCCTCAAACAACGTCTCCGCCGGCGTACCGGCCTCGGCGGGCGAACCCTCCCGTTCCAAGACAGCATCAAGCTCCTCCACGACCACGGGGCCCTGCACCTTGCGGAAGACGTCCTCATCGTCGAACAGCGTATAGCCGTCCGCCAGGCCCCGCAGCCACGACGTGACCCGCGCCGCGTTCACCGGCGTGGGTGTGACGAGGAAGCGATCCCGGCCGACCTCATCCCGCTCCTCGCGCTCCACCACCACCTCGTCCATCAACGCACCGCGTCGGTCCAACATGTAGGTGGTGATGGTGTCGCCCGGCTCCAACAGAAGCACGTTCGACGTGGTAACCTCGTCCATGTGCTGGCGCGCGCGCCAACCGGTCACGCGCAGGGTGATCGCCCGTGGCTCGGGCGCCTCGGAGAGGAAAGTGTAGTGAGGATAGTCGCTCTTCTGGACCTCGAAATCGATGCCTGCCCGCTCGGCCACCTCCGCCACGCCCAACCGCACCTCCTCCAGCACGTCGAGATCGACCTTGCCGCGCGGCAGCGTCCCGATCAGGCCGTTGTAGGCGAAGGGCTTGATGTTGGTCAGGAGACGATGGATCAAGCCGGCGATGACGTCCATGTCCTCCTCGACCAGGCCGCGCTGGGTGAGCCAGGGCGTGCCGAGTCGAATGCCGGTCGCCAAGGGGGTCTCCTCATCGCCGGGGATGGTGTTCTTGTTCGCCACCATGCCGGCCAGATCCATGATGCGCACAGCCGGCTCGCCGTAGACCGGGTAGGTCAGGTCGGTGGGCGCGGAGCTGTCCACGGAGATGGAATTGAGGTCGACCAGCATCAGGTGCGTATCGGTGCCGCCGTAGGCGAGGTGCAAACCGCGCCCGGTCAGCCCCTCGGCGAGGGCCTGGGCGTTGGCCACGATCTGCTGCTGAAGCTGCTTGAACTGCTCGGTCTGAGCCAACTCGAAAGCAACCGCCATCGCGGCGAACTTGTTGACGTGGGGGCCGCCCTGCTCGCCGGGGAAGATGGCCAGATCGATGGTCTGCGCCAGGTCCTGGTCCGTGGTCATGATGACGGCGCCACGGGGCCCGCACATCGTCTTGTGCGTGGTGAAGGTGACGACGTCGGCGATGCCCACGGGGTTGGGATAGACGCCAGCGGAGGCCATGCCGGCCACGTGGGCGATGTCGGCCAGGAGGTAGGCGCCCACCTCGTCGGCGATGGCGCGGAATGTCTCCCAGTCCGGCGCCCAGGGATATGAGGTGTAGCCAGCCACAATCACCCGGGGCCGGTGCTCCAGCGCCAGGTCGCGGATGGCGTCGTAGTCCAAGCGCTCGGTCTTGGGATCGACGTCGTAGGAGACCACGCCGTAGCGCTGCCCGGAGATGTTGAACTCCGAGCCGTGGGAGAGGTGCCCACCCTGGTAGAGATCGAGCCCCATCAGCGTATCCCCGGGCTCCATCAGCGTCCAGTAGACGCCCAGGTTGGCCGGTGTACCGGAGAGAGGCTGGATGTTGACGTGAATGTGCTCGGGTCGGAGGGTATCGTGGGCAAACGCCTGGGCACATCGGCGCTGCGCCAGCGACTCCATAAGGTTCACATAGTCCTTGCCCTTATAGAATCGTCGGTCGGCGTAGCGGCGGTAGAAGGCCAGCTGCCAGGGGACGTCGTGGAGACGCTCCTCGGGGTCCCACGTCATCCGCGTCGGGGGATAGCCCTCGGCATAGATGTTCTGGAAGCGAGAGCCCAGCGCCTTGCGCACGGCCCGCGAAGCGTAGGACTGCGATGGGATGAAGATCAGCTTGCGCGCCTGCCGCTCCTCCTCCCAGCGGATGAGATCGTCGACGAATGGTGCGACCTCTTCTAGATCATCTCGGAAAAGGAAGTCGGATTTCGAATCAGAGGTACCTGCTGACATGTAATGTGAGCTCCTTTGCTTGATACATATGACCTTGTTCGGAAGCGGTCTGACACGCGCCAGACCGCCGCATATTGTATCATCCGGAGCATGATCAGGCAAACAGGAAGGGCCACCTTGCCAGCAGCCTCTACCAGTACGTCAGAATCGGCAAGTCGCGCACGGTGACCAGCCCGGGCTCGGCCGCCCTGACCCGCGGGATGGCGTTGACGACCAGTGCCACGGTGGCGACGTCACCGTTCGTACCGCGGAGCCTGACCTCCAGGTCCGGGTCGCCCGTGATCTTGATGGTGTCCCCCTCATCTTCCGCCCCCAGCGCGGCGACAAAGGTGAGACACACAAACTCCCCCTCCTCCGTGTAGCCGCGGGCCACCTGCCTGAGCCCCCTCACCTGGCCGGGCTCCACGTCGACGTCGTCGGTCCTCACCGCACGCCGCGCCACGATGGGCTCAACCTGCGAGATAAAGTCGACCAACTCTCGCCCCAGCGTATCGCAGACCATCCCCATCGACTCCAGCAAGCCGACATGGCCCATCCGGCCATCGGCCATTCTGGCCTCAAACCCCTCCACCGTCATGCCGGAGCCGATCTTAGCCTGGAAAGGCCCCCGTCGGGTCGAGGCGTTGATGATCCTCGTCACGTCGATGTGATCGACCTGCTGGCACATGGACGTCAGATTCAGGGGCAGCGCGTCCATGATGAAACCGGGATTGATGCCTGTACCCAGGACGGTCCTGCCAACCTGCTTCGCCAGGGCGTCGATCTCCGCAGCCTCCTCCGGGTGGGCCAACCATGGAAAGGAAAGCTCCTCAGCCGTGGACACCGTGTCCAGCTCCGCCTCCAGGATCGCCACGATCTGAGATTTGAACAGCTGGAAATATGAGTTGGTCGCGTGTAAAACCAGGTCAGCCTCGGCGCGCTCCAGGACCTGCATCAGGTCCTCCTCCACAGCCATGCCCAGGGGACGGCCCAGGCCGATCACCTGGCCGACGTCCTGGCCAACCTTGGTCGGATCGACATCCACGCCCCCAACCAGGGAGACGCCCGCCCGCTCCACAACCTGGCGAGCCACGGCGCTGCCGATCGGACCGAGCCCGTACTGAATCGCCCGAATGATATCCGTCATCTTGAAAGCCCCCTCTCACCTAGACCTGCAGTTTGGGATCGGCCACGTCGCGCAAGCCGTCGCCTACCATGTTGAAGGCCATGACGGTGATCAGAATAGCTAACCCCGGGAACGTCGACAGATAGGGCGCATTCGTCAGCCACTTCACGCCGTCGCGGATCATGTTGCCCCACGTCGGCGTCGGGGGCGAGACCCCTAGCCCGATGAAACTGAGGTTGGCCTCAATGCGAATCGCGGTGGCCATCCACAGGCTCGCCATGACCAGCAACTCGCCCAGGATGTTGGGCAGCACGTGGCGCCGCAGGATCGACAGGTCGTCAGCGCCGATAGCCCGCGCGGCCATCACGAACTCCTGCTCCCGGATCGACAGCGTGGGGCCGTGGGCCACCCGGGCGAAGCGAGGGGACATCACAATACCGATGGCCAGGATCAGCTTCATCATACCGGACCCCAGGATGGCCATCACCATCAATCCCATCACCAGTGTGGGGAACGAGAGCAAGACGTCGACGCTCCGCATGATGACGTACTCCAGACGGCCGCCCTTGAAGCCGGCCACGATGCCCATCACCGTCCCCACCATCAGGCCTACGACGACCGAGGCGCTCCCCACCACCAGCGAGGTGCGCGCCCCCCACAATATCCGAGACAAGACGTCCCGTCCGAAATCGTCCACGCCCAGCGGGTGGCCTGGCTCCGGCCCCTTGAGACGGTAGTACACGTTCTGCTCCAGCGGATCGTGCGGGGAGATCCAGGGGGCCAGAACGGCCAGCAGGGTAACGATGACGGCCAGGGCAACCCCCACCAACGCCGTCCGGTTGCGCTTGAACGTCACCCACAGCCTTCGCCGGGAACTTGCCTGTTGCTCGGTTAGCTCACTCAGCTCAGTCAGCTCACTCATTGGTATCTTATCCGTGGATCGATCACGCCGTAAGCCAAGTCGGTGATCAAGTTGATCACCACCACGAAAGAGGCGTAGATCACCATGATCGACTGCAGCGTGGTATAGTCGCGCTGCTTCATCGCCCCCACCATCAACTTCCCCAGGCCCGGCCGGGAGAAGACTACCTCCGTCATCACGGAACTGCCTATCAGCACGATGGAATAGACCCCCACCACCGAGACCACCGGAATCAGCGCCGTCCTCAGGCCATGGCGAAGCAGCACCGTGCGCTCATGGAGGCCTTTAGAACGCGCCGTGCGCATATAGTCCGCGTTCAGCACCTCGAGCATAGCCGACCGCGTCATGCGCGTGATGTAGGCCGTCATGATCAGGCCCAGGGAGAGCGCGGGCAGGACCAAGTGGCGGAGATTGTCCCGCGGGTTCGAGAGCTCCCCTCCACCGACTACCGGGAACCAGTCCAGCTTGACGGCGAAAAGCAGCATCAGCAAGATCCCCAGATAGAAGGCGGGGACGGACAAGCCGGCCAGCCCAAAGATACGCCCGGCGTAGTCGAGGATGGTGTTCCGCCGCAGAGCGGTCACGATGCCCAAGGGGATGCCGAACAAGAGCCCCACGAGAATCCCACTGCCGGTCAGCTCCAGGGTATAGGGGAGCACGCGGCGGATCTGTTGGCTCACCGGGACGTCGTTGATGAGCGAGCGGCCCAGATCACCCCGCGCCAGCCGGCCCAGGAAACTGACGTACTGCATCCAAAGGGGCTTGTCCAACCCCATCCGCACCCGCATCCTCTCCACCGCCTCCTGGGAGGCGTAATCCCCCAGGGCGGCCACCGCCGGGTCGCCGGGGGCGATGCGCACCAGTAGAAAGACCAGCGTGAGAACGACGAGAAGGATGGGGATGGAGACCAGCATCCTCCTGACAATGTATGAGATCATCCTCTTCAGTCCTTATGGTCGAAGCGTTCCAAGTAGGCCCTTAGACCGGCCGCTGGCGTTTTCCTTGGTCGTGACGGCTTCAGCCGTTCCTCGCGCGGAGGGAGCGACTGAAGTCGCCACGAACATCACCGCATCCTCGTGTGCGCTCAGCGCGTCACTTGCGTGTTCTCGGTGATCTGGGGATACAGAGCCAAGGTCGATTGCAGGTCATAGCCGAAATCCACGTACTCCGCCCGTCCGAAGACGAACTTGAGAATGAACAGCGGATAGGCCGCCGCATCCTCCAGAATCTGAACCTGGGCCTCCTTCCACAGCTCGGCCTGGGCGTCCGGATCGGTCTCCTGTCGGGCTTGCCCGATCAGATCGTCGATCTGGGTGTAGTGTGAGAAGTTGGTGTCCGGTTTCTCACCGGTGACGACGATGGAGTCCGAGTGATAGAACCGCGTGAGGAAGACATCAGCGTTCGGCCGCCAGGCGATGTAGACGATCAGCGGGTTGGCGTCCTCACGGATCAGGCTGTGCATCGTCGAGTGGTCAACCACCTCCAGATCGAGCGTGATGCCGACTTGCTTGAGCTGATCCTGAATCGCCTCGTACGTCCGGCGATAGCTGGCCCTCTCCGAGGTGTTCGAGATGAGAGAGAACGACTCCGCGCCGGCCTCGGCCAGCAGCGCCTGGGCCCCCTCGCGATCGGTCGCGTAGAGCACGCCAGCCTCCTCGACCTCCTCCATCGTAAGACCGCCCGCCAGGAACTGGGCGGGAACCGGTGAGTAGAGGGGGTCGGCCGTGTCCTCGCCGAAGAAGGCCAGGAAATCCTCCCGCGCGAGAGCGTGGGCGATGGCCTTCCGGACATTCACGTCCCCCAGGGGCTCCACCGTCTGGTTCATGTGCAGCACAACCGTCTCGCCGGGGCCGAAGACATCCACCGTCACGCCCTCGGCGCCCTCCATCTTCTCGATCCACGGCTGCTCACGCAGCCCCTCTGCCAGGTCAAGCTCCCCCTCTCGCAGGCCGAGCTCCCGGCTGCTGATGTCCGGGATGTAGTGCGCCTCGACCCGCGCCAGCTTGGGCGCACTGCGGAAGTACTGGTCGTTGCCTACCAACATCACGCTCTCCATCGGCGTGTAGCTGTCGAAAACAAACGGACCGGTCCCCACCGGGTGGGTCTTGAACGCCTCGTCCCCCAGGTCCTCCACCGCCTGCTTACACACCACGAAGCCGCCCGCGTAGTCGGTCACTTTGGGCAGGAACAGCGCCGGGGAGAGCGGCTCCTCCAGGACGATCCGTACCGTGTAGTCGTCGGGCGCATCGAACGTTATGCCGTCGTATTCGCCGGCGTAGGCCGAGCGATCGGCGTTGGCCGCCTTCTCCAGCGAGTAGATCACGTCCTCCGACGTCAGCTCATATCCGTCGTTGCCGTTCCACGGATGGCACATCACGCCCTCTCTGAGCTCAAAGACCCAAACCTGTTGGCCATCCTCCGTGGTCGGCTCGGGAACCGCCTTCGCCAGATCGGGCTCGAATTGAGAGATATCCCCGGGCTTGTAGCGAATCAGGCCGTTGAAGACCATATCCACAATAGCCCGGTCCTGGGTGGCCGCTGCGAAGTGGGGATCCAAAGTGCTCAAGTCCGACGCATCGAAGGCGATGCGCAGCACTTGCTCGGCTTCCTCCGGTTCAGGGACTGGCGTATCCGTCGCCTCCTCCGGAGGTGCGACTGTATCGGTGGGCTCCTCTGTTGGGGCCGCCGGACCGGGGCCGCATTGGACCAGCAGCAACGTCACGAGAACCATCAACACGGCCGTGAGCTTCTTCATGGTTCATCCTCCTTAGCTAATGAGCATCCACCTTCGCCCGGCGGCGATCCGCCAGGCGATCACGGAAAGGGCACGCAGCTCGTCCCGTCCACGGACCAGCCGTGCCCGTCCATTCCGCTTCTGTGTTCTCGATGTGGTCTGATAGATCACCTCCCTATCCAGCTGAAAAGCGAAGGCTCGTTGGAACAGAACCTCGGTACCCACGACCTGCCATCCCGACCTATAGAAAGCACGCGGCGAAGAAGCCATCGCAGAACCATCGTGTCCGCCCCTCTAGCGGACGTCTATCCTGACTCCTTCCCCTGGATCAGCTCTCATCGATTCGCTAAGGCATCAAAGACCACGCTAGGAGAAGAACAAGATACAGTGTACTCAATTTGCGCGAACTGTCAAACAGACCATTGATCAGCCTTTGCTCAAGACAACTCTTTAGTGCATCTGGAGGCGCAGGGCAATCGCATTTGACCAGAATTCCGAAGTTTCGGCCGAGCATTCGTCCC